>DJWQ01000048.1 GCA_002441045.1 Firmicutes bacterium UBA6226
GTGGTATAAACTGCTTTATGATAAAAATCTGAAAAAGCGAGTTTTTTATTAATATTGCCTCTTGTTAGTAGTATGACTGTGCCTTCTGAATGTGAGGTAATAACGGTTTTCGTTGGTTCGATGCTCGCTCTAAAATCATCTGCGATCTCACCAAGCATGTTTTCGATGTTGCCAATCACTTTCATTACGATAATGCGCGGTGCACGTCTCACATAATTCACATGACTGCTTGCGCCACAATTAATCGTCCTCATTAAAAAAGACTGTGCACTGTCGTTTATAATGATTGAGTTCGTCACATCAAAATTCTGGATATTTTCTTTGGCATTATCAGCGATGACGATCAACGTCTGATGATGATTCATCACGGTGATAATATCCTCAAAATTTTTAACCTTTTCACTCAATTCAACTTGGTCAAATTGAGTTTTAATATAAGCTCTAAAAAGCTGTTCTTCTTTAGTCTCTACAATCAATATGCGAGGACCGCTTCTAACAAAAGACATTTCATTACCTCGATAGAAAAATAATTAAGCCCCATAGAGGAAAACTGTCTCTCTATGGGGAACATTGGTTTTACTGCATAATCAGTTAAGTATAGTTTAAACGTTTTTATATAAAAATCAAGGATAAGTTCAAAATTAATTTACATTTGGATTAAATAATGTACAAACTCATATGTTCTATGTTTAAAAATAGTCAAAATAAAGGTATACTATATTTGTCAGAATATTATATATCTTCTGAATATTAAAGTGGGTTTAAATCACTCTTCACATAAACTCACAGGGGTCAAATTTTACGAGAAAGGGAGGTTTTTATGGCAGATATATTCAGTCTAGAAAACGCTGATCAAAAGCTAAAAGCGTTAGACGCCTTTATTTTAGAACAAGATGCAAAAGAAGACGCACTCATATCTATTCTTCACAAGGCTCAAGAATTGTTTGGTTATCTACCTAGCGAATTACAATTGTATGTTGCACGAAAACTCAATATTCCTGCGTCAAAGGTTTACGGTGTTGTGAGTTTTTACTCTTATTTTTCTCAAGAAAAAAGAGGAAAGTACACCGTTAATATCTGTATGGGAACGGCTTGTTTCGTCAAGGGAGTTGAAAAAGTAATGCATGCCTTTTCAGAACAGCTTGATATCAAACCAGGCACTACAACACCTGACGGTCTCTTTACTTTAAAGGACGTTCGTTGTATCGGCGCTTGCGGGTTAGCCCCCGTCGTCATGATTAACGATAAGGTTTTTGGCCATGTCACTGAAAACGATGTATCAAAAATTATCGATGACTATAAAAATATGGAAGGGAGTGAAGATTAATGCCTGTTAAATCTTTAGATGAATTACGTAAAATCAGAGAAGATCAGATTAAAAAAGTTAAACTTCGCGAAACGGGTGAATCCGATGACCAAACCATAGAAATTCTCGTCGGGATGGCGACCTGCGGGATTGCAGCTGGTAGTCGTGAGGTTTTAAATGAATTGATTTCCCAAATTTCTACTAAGGGAATTGAACATATAAAGGTTGTCCAAGTGGGATGCATGGGCTACTGTCACAGCGAACCTACAGTTCAAGTGAATATGCCAGGACATGAACCAACCATCTATGGTAACGTAGATCGTAATTTTGTCGGCGAAATACTAGATAAGCATATCCAAAATGGCGAAATTTTGGATGATCATTTGCTTATTAAAACTTACCATAGCGCTTTGTAAGGAGGTTGGGGTATGACTACACAAAGAACGCACATTATGGTGTGTGGCGGTACAGGCTGTGTCTCTGCTGAGAGCCTCCAAATCGTCGATTTGTTTAAGGAGAAGTTAACAGATGCTGGTTATGCAGATGAAGTTGCGGTGATCAAAACAGGTTGTTTCGGCTTTTGCGGACAAGGTCCAATCGTAAAGATTCATCCAGATAATGTTTTCTATGTGAAGGTAACACTTGACGATGTGGCTGAAATTGTAAACGAGCACATCATCAAAGGAAGAACCGTTGGTAGACTGCTCTATAAAGAGCCTGAAACGCAAAAAGCACTGCCTAAGCACGATGAGATGAGCTTTTATAAAAAACAATATAGAATTGCACTAAGAAACTGTGGTCTGATCAACCCAGAAGACATTAATGAATACATTGCTTTTGGTGGATATGAAGCGTTAGGTAAGGCGGTAACAGAATATACACCTGAAAAAGTAATCGATATCGTAAAAGCAAGTGGCTTAAGAGGCCGTGGTGGCGGCGGCTTCCCTACTGGACTTAAATGGGAGCTTACTAGAAAACCAGTTGCGGATCAAAAGTATGTTATTTGTAATGCTGACGAAGGTGACCCTGGTGCATTTATGGACCGTTCCATTCTCGAAGGCGATCCACACTCAGTTCTAGAGGCAATGGCCATCGCTGGTTATGCCATTGGTGCTTCAGAAGGGATTATCTATATAAGAGCAGAATACCCACTTGCAATTAAACGTCTAGAGACGGCTATCCATCAAGCAAAGGAATATGGTCTTTTAGGCAAGCAAATCTTTGGATCAAAATTTAATTTTGATATTTCTATTAAACTAGGTGCAGGTGCCTTCGTTTGTGGTGAAGAGACGGCATTGATTCATAGCGTTGAAGGAAATCGAGGTGAGCCAACTAAAAAACCGCCTTACCCTTCTATAGAAGGCTATAATGGTAAACCAACAAACGTCAATAACGTTGAAACATTTGCCAATGTGCCTCCAATATTAATTAAAGGTGCGGAGTGGTTTAGTAGTATTGGTACAGAAAAATCAAAAGGAACAAAAGTATTTGCTTTAGCTGGTAAAGTTAACAATGTCGGACTTGTAGAAGTGCCTATGGGGACAACGTTGCGTGAGATTATTTATGATATCGGTGGTGGCATCATCGGTGGCAAGGCATTTAAAGCAGTGCAAACTGGCGGACCATCAGGTGGCGTTATTACGGTTGCGGATCTTGATACACCGATCGACTATGAAAGCTTGAAATCTATCGGCTCCATGATGGGCTCAGGTGGAATGATCGTTATGGATGAAGACGACTGTATGGTCAATATTGCCAAGTTCTATCTTGAATTTACGCAAGATGAATCCTGTGGAAAATGTACGCCTTGCCGTCTTGGTACAAAACGTATGTATGAGATCTTAGATCGTATCACTCAAGGTGAAGGCACTATGGCCGACATCGATAAACTCAGAACTTTAGGAAAGAGCATTAAGGACAGTGCGCTTTGTGGACTTGGTCAAACTGCACCAAATCCTGTACTCAGCACACTAGAGTATTTCTATGATGAATACCTCGCTCATATCAAAGAGCAAAGATGTCCTGCTGGAAGCTGTAAGGCACTTGCAAAATATAAAGTCATCGAAGAAAAATGTATCGGATGTACAGCTTGTGCAAGAGTTTGCCCAGTCAACTGTATTTCTGGTGCACCAAAGCAAAAACATGTGATCGATGAAGCGGCTTGTATCGCATGTGGCGCTTGCTTCACTGCCTGCAAATTCCAAGCAATTCTAAGACCATAAAGGGGGTATTCAAATGAAAATGATCAATATAAATATAAACGACATGCCCTTACAAGTTATGGAGGGCACGACCATACTAGAAGCATCAAAGCAGGTGGGATTAAAAATTCCAACACTTTGCCATATGAATCTAAAAGACTTCGGTATCGTTAATCAAAGTGCGTCTTGTCGTGTTTGTATGGTTGAGGTTGAAGGTAGACCTGCTCTTGTACCTTCATGCTCAGAGCTTTGTACCGAGGGTATGGTGATTCGCACTGATAATCTAAGAGCCATCTCTGCAAGAAGAACCGCAGTTGAACTCTTACTTTCTAATCATCCATTTGACTGCCTCGTATGTCCTAAAAACTTGGAGTGTGACTTACAAGCACTTGCACAGGATTTAGGCATTAGAAATATCAGATATGCGGGTGAAAAAATGAATTATCCTAAAGATACTTCCTCGTATGCACTCGTTAAAGATCCAAATAAATGCGTTATGTGTCGCCGATGTGAAACCATGTGTAATACGGTTCAAACCTGTGGGATCCTTTCAGCAGTTAATCGAGGTTTCGATGTATTCGTTGGGCCAGCATTTAACCTCGATATGGTAGACACTTCTTGTACCTTCTGTGGTCAGTGCGTCGCTGTTTGTCCAACTGCGGCATTAACCGAAGTCAACAACACCGATGCGGTTTGGGAAGCACTCAATAATCCTAAAAAACACGTCGTTGTACAAGTGGCACCAGCTGTCAGAGTGGCTATCGGCGAACTTTTCGATATGGACGCTGGTACAATAACCACAGGCAAACTTGTTAGCTCACTACGTAGCCTTCACTTTGATGCTATTTTTGACACAGATTTTGGTGCAGATTTAACGATTATGGAAGAGGCTTCTGAGCTCATTCACAGGATACAAAACGGTGGGACATTACCGATGTTAACCAGCTGTTGTCCAGCTTGGGTAAAATTCTTTGAGCATCAATTTCCCGATATGCTCGACATCCCATCTACTTGTAAATCACCTCAAATTATGATGGGCGCAGTGATCAAAACCTACTATGCTGAAAAAATGAACCTTAACCCAGAAGACATCGTCGTTGTCTCAGTTATGCCATGTCTTGCTAAAAAAGCTGAAGCTGCAAGACCAGAGCTTACAAAAGACAATAACAACAACGTCGACCTCGTTTTAACCACTCGTGAACTTGGTTTAATGCTCAAAGAAGCTGGTATCAATTTCGCAGGTCTTCCTGATAGTGATTTTGATCATCTACTTGG
>DJWQ01000092.1:0-2341 GCA_002441045.1 Firmicutes bacterium UBA6226
TTAAATTACCATTCTTTCCAACAAGCTTACCAAACTCACCAAAATACTTTGCCCAGCCTTTAGCGCCATCTTTCATGGTATCTTTGCAAAATGACTTTTCCATCTCTTTTAGTTCTTGAATCCAGGTCGTCTTTTGTAGGTTCTTGTTCATGAGATTCTCCCCTCTAAAATATAGTTATATGCCCATCGTTATACGAAATAAAATCAAATAAGCACAAGGTGCTGAGTGCAAGACTTTGTTGTTTATGAAAGTACTAGATTTGAAAATGATGATTACTTATTTTATCTTATCGGGCACATCCACTAAAGAAATCTCACCTGAGGATTGGTTGACCACATAAAGCCTACCGGATGAATCAAAAGCAGCAGCGGTTGGGCGTTTAAATGGATTTTTGGACTGTAAACGATCGCCCATCGCCCATAAAAACTGACCTTCACTGTCAAACACCTGTATACGGCCATAATCATAATCAGTAACATAGAGGTTACCATCTGGCGCGATGGCGATGCCCTCTGGCGTTCCTGTGATACCTATGTCCTCACCCATTTTCCAGCTGATGAGAAAGTTGCCCGGTGCATCAAATTTTTGAAGTAGCTTCGTTTCATAATCTGCCACATAGATGAAGCCCTCGCCATCGACAGCGATGCCTGTGGCATGTCTAAAGAGGCCATTTCCTATGCCTGGACCGCCAAAACGCATAATAAAGTTTCCGTCGTTATCAAACTTTTGAACATAAGGATTTCCATCGTCCGTGACGTACACTTGACCGTCATGATCCACGGTGATACCAATGACTCTGACAAATTGTCCCTCTGCAGTGCCCTCGGTCCCCCATTGAGTGATGAAGTGACCTGTCGCATCGAACTTTTGAATGCGATGGTTGGCATTGTCCACGACGAAGACATCATCATTTCCATCGATGGCTATGCCACCGAAACCTAAGGTACTGAATTCACCCTCTCCGCTGCCTTGTTGGTCCCATTTATCGAGAAGGGTGCCTTCTGCGTCGAAAATAAGTACCCGGTTGTTGCCTGCGTCACTGATGTATATATGATCTTCTGAGTTGATGGCGATACCGTATGGCGCATTTAAAGGATCCTCAGCTAGCTCAATCTCAAATAAGGTTTCGAAGCCACTTGCCATTTCTGAGGCTGTTTCTGTAGTTCCTTCTGAGGTTGCTATGGTCGTTGCTTTTGAACCAATTGCTTCTGTTGTGGATGATTGATTTGGTTCAAATTTTTCACCACAGGCGGTCAGTAGAAATGCCCCAGTGGCGATGATTATAATAAGTATCAACCTTTTCATATGTTATCCTCCATAAGAGTTAGCCATTTACAGTTAATATACCCTTTTGCTTCCAAATTACGACAACACAAAATATAACATTTTTATAATCAGAATGCTTCGACTCTGCATACGTTTGCTATATCCTTTTTGAAGCAATCTGCACTTGGTAAAGCCAATTAAGGTTGACATAAATTGCGTGCAATTGGTTTGTTTTAAATTTCGTTACAAATCAGTCATAAAGATAGCAAGAACTAACTAGTGATAATTTGGTACTTTAGTATTAGAATAATACTCGATTGTTTAACTCGGAATTAATAAATTGAGTCTATAACTGACATTTACACAGTTGCGTTATTAGACTTAAAATTTAATTGGCGTGTAGCATAAGGAATAAGGGTATAAGACAAATATAGCAGAGAGAAAGAGAAGTTAGCCGTATTTGTATGATCCTTTAATTAAATAGAGGAGGTCGAGAACATGATGACACATGAACCGAAATTGGTACTTAACGTATTAGGCATTTCTGAGATGGTTCTATTTAAAGGCAATGAAGTATCGATCAAAGTTGCAAAGGAACCTTCTCGTGATTTGGAGAGAGATTTAGTAGAAGACGCAATGTATGCACTTGGCGTCACTGTGAAAAAGCCAAGTCCAAATGGACAATATGATGTGAAGGATTTTTATCGTTTTGGCGTGATGCTGGAAGTGAAGAGTATTCGACTTGAAAAAGACGTCTATTATATGGACGTCAAAGCGCTAGACAAAGTAAAAATCGACAAGTTTTATCAAATGGAGTCGATTCTTAAAGCAGATTATAGCTATGAACCGACGATTAGAGACATGGACGACGTGCCATTTGAAGATATGCTGAGCCATATCAAACATTTAGTACAAGAAATTAGCACTTACTTTAAAGGTGCAGAGCCATTTATTAATTATATCGAAGAAATCCACGATCTTGAGCTCTTGTCAGGTATTTTACTCCAATACCTCAACATCAGCATCGACGATAAGCAAAAGATCTTTGAATCAAAAACCTACAGTGAGAAGGGG
>DJWQ01000092.1:2488-4588 GCA_002441045.1 Firmicutes bacterium UBA6226
AGTGCAGAGCGCAACGTCGTTGCCAACTATTTGGATTTATTACTGGCACTACCTTGGGGTAAATTTAAAGGTGGGGAAATCGACATTGAAAAAGCGAGAGCCGTTCTGGACGCAGATCACTATGGTCTTAAAGATGTTAAAGATAGAATCATTCAGCATTTGGCTGTATTAAAGCTTAAAAAGGAAAAACAGGGCTCTATCCTACTATTAGTAGGTCCTCCGGGAACTGGTAAGACCAGTTTAGGTAGAAGCATCGCCAAAGCACTTGATCGCCCTTATGTGCGTATGAGCTTAGGTGGTATTCGCGATGAGGCTGAGATTAGAGGTCACAGAAGAACGTATGTGGCAGCACTCCCTGGCAGAATCATTCAAGGGATGAAAAAAGCAGGTCAAACCAATCCGATATTTGTTCTAGATGAAATCGATAAGCTTCAAGTGGGCAACAGTGGCGATCCTGCCAGTGCGCTTTTAGAGGTCCTCGACCCTGAACAAAACAATTCGTTTGCCGATCATTATCTCGAAGTCCCTTATGACCTTTCGGACGTATTTTTCATAGCGACAGCAAACTCACTTAGAAGTATACCTGGGCCGCTACTCGATCGTATGGAGGTTATCGAAATTTCAAGCTATACCAACCTTGAGAAGTTCCACATCGCGAAGGATCACTTGATTCCAGATGTTCTTGAGGAGCATGGATTGACAGATTCTGAGCTAATCGTCGAGGAAGATGCCATTAAGCATGTAATCGACGCATATACGCGAGAAGCAGGTGTCCGTGGACTTAAACGTCAAATGGCGTCCATCGCTAGAGTGGTTTCAGAGAAGGTTGTCCTCAACCAAGTGCCTCTACCATATCACGTGGATGAGACCATGGTTTATGACCTACTCGGCAAACCGCTTGCAAGACATGACCTCGCAGGTACAAACAACGCCATCGGTGTTGCTACAGGTCTAGCGTGGACACCAGTCGGCGGCGAAATACTCTTTATCGAGGGCTCGTTTATGCCAGGTGGTGGTCAGCTCATCTTAACCGGTAAGCTCGGCGACGTGATGAAGGAGTCTGCAAGGATTTCACTCAGTTTGGTAAGATCGCGCTTAGCCTTCCAAACACTGAATTTTGAGTTTAGCAAAAAAGATCTTCACATACACGTGCCATCAGGTGCCGTCCCTAAGGATGGGCCATCGGCTGGTGCAGCATTATTTTCTGCGATATCTTCGCTAATCTTGGGCAGAAAAATCCCATCTGATATCGCTATGACGGGAGAGGTAACGCTTAGAGGCAATGTCCTTCCAGTTGGCGGCATCAAAGAAAAAGTCATCGCAGCACATCGTGCAGGCGTTAAAAAAGTTTTATTGCCACAGGAGAATTTGAATGATTTAGATCAAGTGCCTGAGGAAGTAAAAGAAGAACTTGAGTTCGTCGGCATTTCAAAGGTCGAAGAACTGATCCATGAGTTGTTTGGACTTGAACTTCCTGAAAATGAACCATTGACAGGTAGTACGTTTGATCCTGAGCAACCAACTTTTTAAAATTAAGAGGTGTATAAAGAGTAACCTTCAAGTCAGTATATAGAAAGACCCTATAGGATAGATTCTTTTTGGAAGTCTACCGATAGGGTCTTTTTGATTAATAATAGATTTTGATTGTTAGATAACTGTAGGTACTAAGACTTTTGGTAATTAAAGCTCCACTGAACGCCAAATTTATCTGTTATTGCACCATAAATGGCATCCCAATAGGTGTCCTCTAAGGGGTTGGTAACCTGCCCAAAGTTTTTAAAGGCTTCGAATAGCTCATGAATTTCATCTTGACTTTCACAGTCTAAATGTATGGTATAGCCAGTTGCAAACGCATGTTGATCCGGTTCTGGAGTATCAGAAACATAGAGTTTATTATCTTTAAAATAAAGTTCTGCATGAAGCACCCAGTTTTGCATAGAATCGTCCATATCTGGAAACATATCCTTATTAAAACGCATGATATCACTCACATTCCCACCTAACGCTTTTGCATAAAGGTGAAGGGCTTCTTCCGCTTGACCAGCAAAGTTTAAATACGGCACTAATTTCATTTGAAACCTCCTCGTATAATAGTATTAG
>DJWQ01000253.1 GCA_002441045.1 Firmicutes bacterium UBA6226
TTATAGTTAACTTAATTGTTTGGGGAGGAAGGCTTATGAGAAAATTTAGTTTAAGGGCAAAATTGATTCTCGCTTTTATACTAGTTATTACCATTCCTATGGTGACACTCGGGGGAATCATCTACAAAGTTTCAAAGGACTCATATTATAATAATATGAAGGAATCATCTTTAGAAATTTCAGAACAGGTAAAAAATAGCGTTACCAATTATATGGCTATCTATGAAAGAGCTACTAAATTAATGGCATTAGATCCAAATGTAAAAGTAGCTAGAACTGAAACAGATAGTCAACCATGGATGTTAAGATCGTTTGAATCTTTTATTACTGAATACAGTGAAGTAAAAAACATCTATGTTGGATATAAAGATAAATCATTTTATATTTGGCCTGAGGTCGAACTCCCTGCAGGTTACGATCCAACTGGTAGACCATGGTATACTGATGCTGTAAACAAAGATGGCTTTATTTGGACACCACCTTACACTGATGCAACTGATAAATCGGTTGTAGTTATTTCAGCAGCATTACCAGTAAAAAATAGTTCGGGTAATCTAGAAGGCGTTTTAGCTCTTGATTTGGATATTTCAAAAGTAGCAGTTAGTTTAAATGAAATTAAAATTGGAAAAACTGGTTATGTTATTGCTATAGATAGCAATAACCTCGTAATGACACACAAAGATCCCGCTCAAATCGGTAATGAAATTCCTCTTGAAGGATTAAAAAACTTCGTTGCAAATAATACGTCAGGTTCATATGAGTATGAGTATAAAGGTGTTAATAAAATCGCATTCTTGACAACTATTGATTCACTAGGTTGGAAATTACTTGCTACTGTAGATGAAAGTGAAATTGCAGAACAAACCAGATCACTAATTTTAACTTTGCTGTTTTTCTCAAGCATTCTGTTAGCACTTGCTATCATCGTAGCTATCGTGTTCTCTAACTTAATCCTTCAAAACATTAAGAAAATCAGCACTTTTATTAGTGAAGTGAGCCGTGGTGACTTAAGCCATAGAATTCATATAAAAGCTAAAGATGAAATCGGACTTTTATCACATGACTTAAATGATATGTTAGATAATGTCTCAGGTCTTTTAAGAAATGTTGATGATGCGACTTCTAAAGTTCTTGAGTCTTCAAATGGTTTGGTTGGACTGTCAGAAAGATCAACGCAAGCAGCTAGAGAAGTGGCTCATGCGGTAGAAGAAGTTGCTGTTGGTGCATCAAAACAAGCGATGGACAGTGAAACAAGTAGTAAGGTTGCTACTGAAATGGGTAACAACATTAAAACGCTTACTGAAAATATCGTTTCTATGATCGATCAAACGACTAAAGCAAGTCAAATCAATAAGAGCAGTGTAGATGCAGTCAATGTATTAAGACAAAAGAACGTTGAAAATAATGATGCCACTCAAAAAACTGAGACGGCTATATTAGAGCTTGCTAATCAATCACAAGCGATCGGTAGTATCGTACAAGCAATTAGTACAATCGCTGAGCAAACCAACTTGCTTGCACTTAACGCTTCCATTGAAGCAGCAAGAGCTGGTGAGCATGGCCGTGGTTTTGCAGTTGTTGCTGATGAAATCCGTAAGCTTGCTGAAGAATCAAGCAAAGCTGCTGATGAAATCAAGAGCATCGTCAACTCAATTCAACAAGGGTCATCACATACAGTCAATATTATGCAAGAAGTGAAACTACGTTCAAATGATCAAAATATTGCTGTTCAAAAAGTTGAGGAATCCTTCAATAGTATCTTTACTGCAATTACAAGTATTCAAAGTGTAATCGACGCTGTTTCAAAAGACATTGAAGTGCTTGATGCAAGTAAAGTTGAGATACTTGATAGTATCTCAAGTATTGCAAGTGTTTCTGAAGAAGCTGCTGCAGCATCTGAAGAGGTAAGTGCATCAATGCAAGAACAAACAGCTATCGTAGAAGAAGTTGCATCTTCGGCAGAAAAGCTCAGAGAATTGGCTTTACACCTAGAAGAAAACATCACCAAATTTACCATTTAACTAATTAAGTTCTAAAATTAATATTTATTTTATAAAACCCGCTTAATTTCACTCATGAAGAAATTTGGCGGGTTTTTGTTTAGCATTACTTTCAGCTAAGATATGGCTTAAAATTTTTAATAGCGTTAGAATTTCATTAAAAACTGGCTATAAATCCGAAAAATCAAAACAAAGACTCAAATGAAGTGGTATAATGATTTTATAAAACAAAACTTATTATATGACTATAAATATACAGAAGGGAGAATGTTATGAGAATTACGTTAGAAATGGTTGATGAGGTTATTAGTAGAACAGGTGCATCTTATAAAGACGCAAAAGAAGCTTTAGAGTTACACGAAGGAGATGTTTTACAAGCAATCGTTTACTTAGAAGAAAAGTCATCTCCAAAAAGATCTGCTGGTCAAGATACGATTGAAAAATTGAAAGCTATGGTTAATGAAGGCTTAGTAAGCCAAATCATTATTCAAAAGAATGGTAAAACGATTCTAGATCTTCCTATCGTTGCAGGCGCAATAAGTGCTGTCATCTTCACTGTACCTACAGTTGCGGGTATTATAGCAGCCATAGCAACAGGCTGTGAAATTAAAATTATCAAAAAAGATGGTGAAGAAGTCAACTTCAATGAAATGACTCAAACAAAGTTTGAAGATTTTAAAAATTTTATCAACAGAGAAAAATCAAAAATGAACAAAGAAGAACCTTCAGAAGCTGCTCCTGAAGAGGATATTTTCGAAGAAGATATTTTTGAAGAAGAGGATAAGTACGAAAAATAGAAACAAAGTTACTATGTTGTATGAAATTACTATAGTTCAGCCTTTACACTAATTTAGATTTATGGTAAAATCAAAAAAAATATACAGCTGCGATGACAAAGAGGAGTAATGTGTTCTACTTTTAAGAGAGTTGATGTTAGGTGAAAATCAACATTTAGGACATATGAAGGCGCTTTTGAGCGATGCGTACTAAAGTGGGTCTTTTGATCAACTAGGGTGGAACCGCGGAATAATCTTTCGTCCCTTCTGGGATGAAAGATTTTATTTTTTTTGTCAAGAAAGTTGACAGGTGTAAGAATTAAACACAACAAGGTAGGAGGCAATATGGAAAAGGTTACGATGGAAAAGGTTGTTTCTTTATCTAAATCAAGAGGATTTATATTCCCTGGTTCAGATATTTATGGTGGACTTGCAAACACATGGGATTACGGTCCATTAGGCGTTGAACTAAAAAACAACGTTAAGCAAGCATGGTGGAAAAAATTCATTCAAGGGTCACCTTACAATGTAGGGATTGATAGTGCAATTCTTATGAACCCAGAGGTTTGGGTAGCATCTGGCCATGTAGGTGGGTTTAATGATCCATTAATGGACTGTAAGTCTTGTAAAACAAGATATAGAGCTGATCAGTTGATCGAAGCGCACATGATGGCAAAAGGGGAAACACCAGAAGCTTTAGATGCATGGGGCAACGAAAAAATGGAAAAATACATCGATGAAGAAGGCATTGTTTGTTCAAACTGTGGTAAAAAAGATTTTACCAACATCAGACAGTTCAACCTTATGTTTAAGACCTTCCAAGGGGTTGTTGAAGATTCTTCGACAGAAATCTTCCTAAGACCTGAGACGGCACAAGGTATTTTTGTTAACTTTAAAGCCATTCAAAGAGCTGCAAGAAAAAAAGTTCCTTTTGGTATCGGTCAAATAGGAAAATCCTTTAGAAACGAGATAACACCTGGTAACTTTACTTTCAGAACAAGAGAATTCGAACAAATGGAACTTGAATTCTTTTGTGAACCTGGAGAAGATTTAAAATGGTTTGCATACTGGAAAGAGTTCTGTATGAGCTGGTTATTAAAACTTGGCATGAATCCTGCTAATGTAAAGTTCAGGGATCATGATGCAGAAGAGCTATCACACTATTCTAATGCAACTACTGATATCGAATATAAATTCCCATTTGGTTGGGGAGAGCTATGGGGAATTGCTGATAGAACTGATTTTGACTTAAAAGCACATATGACACATGCAAAAACAGATTTATCTTATCAAGATCCGATTACAAATGAAAAATATGTCCCATACTGTATCGAACCATCACTTGGTGCAGATAGGGTAACACTTGCATTTTTGGTTGATGCATATGATGAAGAAGCTTTGGAAGATGGTACATCAAGAATCGTAATGCGCTTCCATCCAGCACTAGCACCTTATAAAGCTGCTATTTTCCCACTATCAAAAAAATTGAACGAAGGTGCAGAGAAGGTGTTTGCAGATTTAGCTGAGCATTTTAACGTAGATTTCGATGACTCGGGCAGTATTGGAAAACGCTATAGAAGACATGATGAAATTGGTACACCTTTCTGTATCACTTATGATTTTGAATCAGAAGAAGATCAAAGTGTAACGATTCGTCACAGAGATTCTATGGAACAAGAGCGTGTAAAAATTGATGAGTTAGAAAATTATATCCGTACGAGACTCAAGTTCTAAAATGTGATATAATATTGTTTGAATATTCAAACATTTCAGATAATATTTTAGTTTTAGAAATAAATATTTGGATATAATTATTATGACGTACTAATTCTAGGAGGTTTCAATGGACAATCGGTATTATATCTTTATCCTATCCGATTCGTTAGGTGAGACAGCTTCGCATGTTGCAAGAGCTGCAATGAACCAGTTTATCAATAAAGACTACGTCGTAAAAAAATACAATTATGTGAGAGATGCCGATGCAGTAGAGGAAATTGTCGTTGAAGCATCAAAACATAAGTCTATGATTTTATTTACAACAGTTATAGAAGAACTGACAAATAGCATTGTCTCACTCTGTGCGAAACACAATGTACTTTGCCACGATATCCTATCACCAGTTCTGGGACAGTTTTCATCCTTCTTTGATGATTCTCCTGTGAGAAAGCCAGGAACGATGTACAAACTGGATGATGATTACTTCGAAAGGGTGGCAGCGATCGAGTTTGCTGTTAAGTATGACGACGGTAAGGATTTAAGGGGTTTAAAGTATGCGGATATTGTACTTTTAGGTATTTCGAGAACTTCAAAAACACCTCTGAGTATGTATTTATCCCATAAAAATGTTAAAGTAGCGAATGTACCATTAGTACCTGAAATTCAGGTTGCTAAAGAAATATTTCAAGTTCCAAAAAACAAATTAATCGGACTTACAAATTCACCTGAAAAGCTCAATGAAATTCGTATTGAACGTTTAAGAGCACTTGGTTTATCAGCCGATGTTGAGTATGCGAACTTCGATAGAATTCTTCATGAGCTAGATTATGCAGAAAAAGTTTATAAACAATTAGGATGTCCAGTTATCAATGTTGCCAATAAAGCAATCGAGGAAACAGCAAGTATTATTCTCGAAATCACTGGTCTTAATATCAAACTTAAGTAGGCATCATCAAATAAATAACTTTTAGGTAATTGACCCATAGTAAGTTTCGATTTACTATGGGTTTTTTATAAAATTCTTTGTGAGGGAAGGTTTTTATGATGAAAAAGTATGTTTATGCCTTTGAAGAAGGAAACAAGGAAATGAAAGCATCACTTGGCGGTAAGGGTGCAAATCTAGCTGAAATGAAAAAAATCGGCCTCCCTGTACCAGATGGATTTACTATTACTACAGAAGCTTGTAATCAATATTATGTAGATGGTAAAAAGATCTCTGAAGATATTCAAGGCCAAATTCTAGATTATCTCGAAAAATTGGAAGCCAAAACGGGCAAACTACTTGGTGATCCAAAAGATCCACTTTTAGTATCTGTTAGATCCGGTGCAGTTATCTCTATGCCTGGTATGATGGATACCGTTTTAAACCTTGGCTTAAATGATGAATCTGTAGAGGGCCTTGCAATTCTTACTGAAAATAGAAGATTTGCTTACGACTGTTATAGACGATTTATCCAAATGTTTGGCGACGTTGTACTTGAAATACCTAAGTACAAATTTGATAGAGTCTTGGACGGCCAAAAAGAAAAAATGGGCTATGAGCTAGATACAGAGCTCAACGTTGATGACTTTACACATATTATCACAGAGTACAAAGCAATCGTTAAAAGAGAAAAGGGCTTTGATTTCCCAATGAACCCTAGAGAGCAAATGATGTTTGCAATCGAAGCGGTATTTAATTCATGGAACAATGATCGCGCAAGAGTTTATCGTAATTATAACGATATCCCTCACGACCTTGGAACAGCAGTCAACATCCAATCCATGGTATTTGGAAATATGGGAAACACTTCAGGAACAGGCGTTGCATTTACTAGAAATCCATCAACTGGTGAAAATGTATTATTTGGTGAATTCCTAATTAATGCTCAAGGCGAAGACGTCGTTGCTGGTATTAGAACACCTCAAAAAATTGATGAGCTTAAAGATGTCATGCCAGAGGTATACGTACAATTTACTGATGTTGCAAACAAGCTTGAAGCGCATTATAAAGATATGCAAGACATCGAATTTACTGTAGAACGCGGTAAACTTTTCATGCTTCAAACTAGAACGGGAAAAAGAACGGCTTTTGCAGCTGTAAAAGTTGCAGTAGATATGGTTGAAAGCGGTGTTATATCAAAAGAGGAAGCGCTTTTAAGAGTTATGCCATCTCAACTAGACCAGCTTTTACACCCTATGTTTGATCCAGATGCAATCAAAGGCGCAAATCCAATTGCAAAAGGTCTACCGGCTTCTCCTGGCGCAGCTTACGGGAAAGTATTCTTCCATTCTGAAGATGTTGCGAGACATAAAGAAAATGGCGATGAATGTATCCTTGTAAGAACTGAGACCTCTCCTGAAGATATTGAAGGTATGGTTGCAGCGAATGGTATCCTTACTGCAAGAGGAGGTATGACATCGCATGCAGCAGTTGTTGCTAGAGGCATGGGTAAGTGCTGTGTAGCTGGTTGTAGTGAAATTTTCGTAGACGAAGAAGAAAAGTACTTTAGAGTAGGCGATGTCGTTTATAAAGAAGGTGACTACATTTCATTAGATGGTAATACGGGTAATGTCTACAGTGGTAAACTTAATACAGTTGAAGTTGCGCTTACAGGTGACTTTGCACTGTTATTATCTTGGGCTGACGACGTGAGAAAACTTGGCGTTAGAACCAATGCAGATACTCCAAGAGATGCTGAGACTGCAGTGAAATTTGGTGCTGAAGGTATCGGCCTTTGCCGTACTGAGCATATGTTCTTTAGTGAAGAGAGAATCCTTAACGTTAGACGTATGATTTTATCCGGTACTTTACAAGAGCGTTTAGAAGCATTAAAATTATTGCTACCTTACCAAAGAGAAGATTTTATCGGCATCTTTAAGGCACTAGGCGAAAGACCAGTAACGATCAGACTCTTAGATCCACCATTACACGAGTTTGTACCTCATAAAGAAGACGAGATCAGAGCATTAGCTGAAGATCTTGGTCAAACTTATGAGTTCGTTAAATACAAAATTGATAATTTAATGGAAATCAACCCTATGCTTGGTCATAGAGGCTGTCGTCTTGCGATGACCTATCCTGAAATCTATGAAATGCAATGTATCGCAATATTTGAAGCTGCAGTTCATTGTAAAAAAGATCTTGGAATTGATGTTAAGCCTGAAATCATGATTCCACTTGTTGGACATATGAAAGAGTTCACTGAATTAAAAGGACTCGTTAAAAAAGTAGCTGATCAAATTATAGGAGAAACAGATTTAACTTTAGATTATAAGATTGGAACTATGATTGAAGTGCCTAGAGCAGCGCTTATCGCTGACGAAATTGCGAATGAAGCTGAGTTCTTCTCATTTGGTACAAATGACCTGACTCAAATGACACTTGGTTTTTCAAGAGACGACTCTGGTAAATTCTTACCTGAATACTTGAAGAAAAATGTTTTTGAGAAGGATCCATTTGAAACCATCGACCAAAACGGCGTAGGCAAACTCGTTAAAATGGCTTGTGAGCTCGGTAGAAATACAAATGCAACCTTAAAACTTGGTATTTGTGGTGAACATGGTGGCGATCCAAAATCCATAGATTTCTGTCATAAAACAGGTCTTAATTATGTATCGTGTTCGCCTTATCGTGTGCCGATCGCTAGATTAGCTGCGGCACATGCGGCTATAAAGAATAAGGCATAATGTTACTTGAAACGCAAATCTCCTTATAGACTCATTTGAATTAAGAAGAAGTATAGTTGTTCGAAAAAAAGGGGGCAATCGGGAAAATACC
>DJWQ01000011.1 GCA_002441045.1 Firmicutes bacterium UBA6226
ATAACCGCCACCATACTAGAAATCTTGTCAGCTTCATCGTTGACACGATGCATTGCATTTTGGGCTTCTTGTGTTTTTACAAAGGCTTCCTCAATTTGTTTAAAGGCACCCGTAATATCACCGATACAACCAGAAGTGAGCTTCAGTGCTTTTCCTGTACTTTCGCTGGATGCTGCTACAAATTCAGAAATGTCAGTTACAGAGGCACTGACTTCTTGTGAGCTAGCTGCCACCCCTTCGACGCGAAGCGCTTGATGATCCATGTCTACCAACATGTCTTTGATATGATCCTGCCTTGTCATAAAAGTAAGTAGTTCGTTAATCGCCATTAAGGCTTTCTCGAAGAACTCTTCCTGTTGATTTCTCTTATGTCTCGTAACGGTTTTAATTTCGTCATGGACTTGATGTGAGTTACTACTGTTGCCTGACAAATCTTCTTTGTTTTTATCCCTCTTACCTAATTTCCACATATTTATCTCCTTATTATCTCTATAGACCCCATTTCTATAATTGACAAATTATGTATAAATAGTTAAAGTGTGAAAACAATATGTAAGAGAGTGTAATTATTTATTTACACATCGTATCACATATGTGAGCTATTTCACAGACTTATTTATAGATTTAGAATTTTTATGCGTGATACGTGCAATATGGTGTATATATGTAATATTATAAGTAGAGGCAATTTGAACAGGTTTAACAGGTTTACTAAAGATACTGAAATAATATATTGAGGCGATCCTATGGTAAATAAGCAAAAATCAAAAGATCATATAAAAGCAAAGGTAACGGCCATTTTAATTGGTGTAATTATGTTTTCTATTACAGTTGGTTTCTCATTTTATGAGCTCAATCGAATTAAACAAGAGGAGACTTTGCACAAAACAGAAGATTATATTTTTTTTGATAATACCATTAGAAATATGATTTATTCAAAAATTAACCTTATTAAAGGTGCCATTGCCTATATTCAATCTACAGATGACTTATCAGATGAAGAGTTTTATAATTACATGGATAATTTACTATCTGAAAACGATGAAATCATAAAAAACGTTGGCGTCATATACGGAACGACCATCCATTGGAATTATCCTTACGAAGAGAATAAAGCAAGTATCGGAATCGATCTAAGCACGATAGAAGCACAGAAGCCCTATATTGAAAGGGTTCAAAATACAATGAAACCTGTCTTTCAAGGTCCTGTTGATCTCGTCCAAGGTGGTAGAGGCTTTATCATTAGATACCCATTTTCCAAAAATAATGACATCTATTTTGGCCATGTAAGTGTGGTGCTTAAGGAAGAAGTATTTAATCAGGTACTCGCAAATCTTGAAGAATCCTTAAATGTTTCTTTAGTTATTAAAGATGAAAACAAAGTCATCTATGGCATGGAGGAACAGTCTAATAACAGTCTTCAGTGGTTCGAATTTGAAGATGGCTTATTAAATTGGCAGTTAGGACTTAGTATAGACAAGCAACCATTTTCGACTTATATCAATATGATCATTTATATTTTTATTGGCATTATACTCCTTGCAGGGACTTCGATATTTAGTTTTGTCATATTAAGAGCAAACGACGTTATAAAAAATGAGTCGATTCACGATCATCTTACTGGGCTACGTAACAGAAATTCACTAGATGAAACCATTAAGCAAGTATTTGCATCAGCTGAGCGGAATAATCACGATGCAGGAATATTGGTTATTGACCTCAATCGATTTAAAGATATCAACGACACCTATGGGCATATCGTTGGAGATGAGGTACTAAAAGAGACCGCTTATCGATTAAAGCAGGCCATTCGTACCGATGAAATCCCATTTAGAATCGGTGGTGATGAGTTTTTAATTGTTATCCCATATGTTCATGAAAAAGAGAACCTACAGCAGATGAAGAAGAGACTGAAAGGTGTTTTATCTTATAAGCTTGAAGTCAATGGTTATAGTGTTTTAGTTACTGCAAGCATCGGATATGCTGTCTATCCGAAACATGGACTCGACTTCGATATGCTCTTCACTATAGCTGATGAACAAATGTATGTAGATAAAAGCACAGTAATTTAGGTATGAAGGAAACCTTATCAAATCCTTAAATAAGTATTAAAAGCAATGTGACCACCTTGTCACATTGCTTTTATTATGTTATTTTCAGAATATACTTAGTCAATAGGACTATAGAAAGGGGTTTGTCATGAAAATCATTGAAATCAATCAGTTGACAAAATACTACGGCAAGCATCGAGGTATAGAGGGCGTCTCTTTTAGTGTAGAAGAGGGAGAAATCTTTGGGTTTATCGGTCCTAATGGTGCAGGTAAATCAACTACAATAAGAACGCTTTTATCACTGATTTATCCAACCAGTGGTTCAGCAACTATTTTTGGAAAAGACTGCATACAGTTTGGAGATGAAATTAGAAAAGACATCGGCTATTTACCATCTGAAGTTTTCTACTATGAAAACATGAAGGTAATTGATGTACTTAAATATTCGGCAAGTTTCTATGAAAACGTCGATATGAGCAGAATTGAAAAACTATCAAAGGCGATGGACTTGGATCTAGGTAAAAAGATTGAAGATTTGTCTTACGGCAACAAAAAGAAAGTGGGTATCGTACAAGGGTTACTACACGAACCAAAGCTCATTATTCTCGATGAGCCTACCAGCGGTTTAGATCCTTTGATGCAGCAAAAATTCTTTGATCTCATTCTTGAAGAGAATAAAAAAGGGGCGACCATTTTATTTTCCTCACATATTTTATCTGAAGTTCAAAAGTTATGTTCGAGAGTTGCCATCATAAAAGAAGGCAAGATCGTAAAAGTAGAAAATATTAACGAAATGCGTAACAACACTTACAAACGCGTCATCGTTGAAGCGACTTCGGAAGATATCGCGTCAAAGTTTAATTTTGAAGGTATTACAAATTTACAGATAACTGCTGAGGGGGTACAATTCCTCTACAAAGGTAATATCAATGAAATTATTAAAGTCCTTTACACATTAGATCTCAAAAATATCATTATTGAAGAACCAACACTTGAAGAAATCTTCATGCATTATTATTTAAAGGAGGCGTAATATGAACATTTTAAAGCAAGAGCTTAAAATGGGCAGAAAATCACTTGTTGTGTGGGGCGCTTCCTTAGTTGGTACACTTGGGCTTTTTATGGCGATGTTTCTCGTTATACAAGATCAAGTAGCAGATTTTCAAAAGGTTTTTGAAGCCTTTCCACCTGAATTTAGAAAAGCACTAGGCATCACTTCAACGAACTTAGGTGAAATTCTTGGCTATTTTAGTTTCGCATTTCTCTATGTTTTGTTAGCAGGGTCTGTTCAAGCGATGAACTTAGGTGTATCTGTTTTATCTGCTGAAGTGAGAGATAAAACCGGCGATTTTCTATATGTTAAACCCATTAAGAGAAGCAAAGTGATTACTATGAAAATGCTGGCTGTCTTTATTCAAATCATCATCATGAATGTGGTGATGATTGCATCGAGTTTTATATTTATTAAGTTAGTAAGCAATCAGAGCTTTGAGTTCAAAAACTTTTTAGTGATGGCTGGAACTTTATTTATGCTACAAACGTTCTTTGCATTTCTTGGCCTTGCTGTATCTGTATTTTTAAGGCGGATACGTACCGTTTTACCGATCAGCATGGGTGTGGTGTTTATGTTCTACATCATCTATTTGCTTAATCAAACGCTTGACGATGCGAAATTAGCTTGGTTATCCCCATTTGGCTATTTTGATTTAGCTTATGTATCTGAGCATTTTGCTTATCAAGGCAAGTTTGTGGCTGCATGGTTAGTTTTAAATGTCTTATTTATCTTTTTTACTTATAAGATTTTTAGTAAAAAAGATTTACCGTCTATATAGGAGGTTCATATGAATATTGTACTTAGAGAGCTTAGGGCACATATGAAGTCTCTGATCATATGGTCGATTGCACAGATTTTCATCATACTAGCTGGAATGATGAAATACGTTGGATTTTCTAAATCAGGTGTAGATTTGCAAGCTATGCTAGAAGGGTATCCAGAAGGATTGATGAAAGCACTTGGAATGAATAGAGTTGACTTAACCACAGTGGAAGGTTTTTATACCGTATTTTTCTTGTATTTTATGTTACTTGCAGCGATACACGCTGTGATGCTTGGTGCGGTAATCATATCAAAAGAAGAAAGAGATCATAGTGCTGATTTTATCTATTCTAGACCTGTAAAAAGAAGCAAAGTAGTCTTCAGTAAGATGACTGTAGGCGTTATCAATATCATCATTTTTAATGTAGTAACATTGATTACTTCAGTTCTAATGATTGCTCAAAACAACGATGGTAATGGCTTATTGCCTGAGGTATCACTTTTGATGTTGGCACTTTTCTTTATTCAACTCTTTTTCTTAACGCTAGGCATACTTCTGGGTGCCGTTATGAAGTCTACTAAGGTTGCAACCTCAACAGCGACAGGCATTGTCCTTGGGACATTCTTTTTATCCATCGCCTCTGACTTAAGTGATAAAGTCGAATTTCTCAAATATATAACGCCATTTAAAGCCTATCAAGCAAGTGATGTGGTACTGGATCATACGATGAATGTGGTATCCACGATTATCCTCATTGTTTTGAGTGTCGTATTTGCATACGTAGCAAATCAGAGATTTTATAAGAGGGATTTGTCCGTTTAGTTAGAGGAAGAACATTTTATCATTACCGAAGATCAGTTCGTAAAAATCAAAAACCCTATCTCATGTTTATGACCTTAAGTAGAATGCTTTTCTAACCTACTGCTAAGGATTCAAAAGAGATGGGGTTTTATCTTGCACCAAATGTCACATTTAGATTAAATTGGGTATATAAGTAACAGGTAGTGTGTTTAATGAAGTATAATAGTCATATTACTACAAATAAAAAAGGAAGTGTTGAAATGAGTAAGATAACGAAATTATTCAAATTTGTGATGACACAGTTAAAACGTTCTATAGAGCGATTTCCTATCACGCTCATCTTTAGTTTGAGTTTTATGGCATCAGTGATGACGCGTGTTCATATGTCTTATGATGCGAGTGGTACAGAGACAGTAGAGAAATTAATGATGGTTTTTGCTTTGGGCATACCTATGTCAGCACTTGCAAAAGTCATCATAGAGCGATACCAATTTGATGGGCTATACAAATACTTAACTCATGGGGGTGGCGCTTTTCTACCTTTACTGTACTATCTAATCATACCATCACCGATGGGAGATTATTTTGTCATGAGATATTTGGCACTTTGGGGAATTCTGTTTTTAATGTTCCTGACGATGCCGTATTTTATCGATCGAAAAGGCTTATCTAGATATATCTTACACTTAGCAGGTAAGTTCTTTATGACGGTGTTATTTGCTGCTGTTCTCTACGGCGGTATCGCGATGATGATATTTACCATAGAAGTACTATTCGACTTCAATTGGTGGGATGAAATCTATTTTGACTTGTTTATCTTCATTGCAGCGACTTTTGGCGTGACGCATTTTCTAGGTAATGTTCCTGAAAAGGATCAGGAAATGGCGCTTGAAGAGTATTCAAAACTATTTAAAAGCCTATTTCTTTATATTGTTTTACCAATTATCAGTGTCTACACCATTATCCTGTATGCTTATTTTATTAAGATCTTGTTCACCTTTAAATTACCTGAAGGCGTCATTGGAAACCTGGTGCTTTGGTATGCGTCAGTCAGTGTAATCACCCTCTTCTTCGTAAGAGATCTAAGAATCAAATTTGAGTGGTTAGAGAAGTTCTTTAGAATCTATATACCTATGATGACGATACCATTAATTATGTTATTCGTCGCACTTTTCATTAGAATTAATGCATTTGGAATAACTATGCCGAGATATTTTGTTGTTGCACTGGCCATCTTTGCAGCGCTTAGTCTAGCAAGTATGTGGCAAAAGAAAAGAGAAACAGCAGTTGTGGTGATGATTCTACTCATCGCTATGACAACCTTATCTTTCTTTGGACCGTTATCTGGCTATCAACTTACTTTTAATAGTCAAACAAATCGACTTGAAGCCATGTTAACACAATATGGTCTCTTGAAATCAGATGGGTCATTAACACCAAATCCAGAAGT
>DJWQ01000006.1 GCA_002441045.1 Firmicutes bacterium UBA6226
AATAGGGTTAAAGTTGGGTTAAGTTAAAGTGTGGTATCAGGAACCTGCGCAAATATAAGCGAGGAACTACATCACCCCGCCGGCTTTTCCCTCTAAGATCTTCAATAAACACAGAGTATCTTAGTAGATCATCATAAATCTTCTTTGCTTCACTGGATAAAGATAATTGTTCAAGTGGTTCGATCCTTGATGCCTGATGCGGTGGATTAGAGTCCTCATTTTTTGAATCATATTTAAGGAGATAATGATGAGCTACTTTGCCAAAAGAACTTACAATTAACGCAAGTTTCTCACCTCCTGGCAATCGCACTAAATTCTTTAAGAAATTGCCAGCTTCATCTCGGATGGCTTTGTTCTGTATACTAATATTAAGGGGTCTATGTTCTTTTTTTGTTAAGCCGTCTTTCCCGCCAACGCTCTGTACCATATTATTTACTAGGTTTATTATATAGTGTATATCACCACTACATAAATCACAGAGGACATCCTTCCCTCCAAGAACATATTTACCCTTTTTTCGTATATGAGAGGCAATTTCGTTCTGTGATTCTAAAGAACTATTTCCTAAAAGCATATCAAGATTTTTTACAGGATAATCATCGATAGCGTTAAATCGGCGCATGAAAATGTCATCAATAAATTTTAATTTTACTTTTTTATCAGCGTGAATGTATTCATTCCCAAGGTTAAGAAGGTCAAATTCACGGCCTTCAACATAATTTTTGCCATCAATATCATTACGCATGTACGAAACAGGACTTTCTGTAGCAATTTTAAAGAAACAAGTAGATGTGCGCTGCATCAAGAGTCTGTTAAGGTTTTTCTGAAGGTCTTCACTTATTTTGGGCAATGAATAGTCATCTATAAAAAAGAAAAAAGGTCGATCATTAAGAAATGGAAGCACCTTGTTTATCGCCCCACAAATACTTATTAAAATTTCAGGGCCAAAATAATAACCAAAACTTTGTTTTGGATCGTGTGCTAAACGCTGTTTTTTTGCAGCGCGCCCCCTTTGGTTATTAAGTTTGTTAATTATAGCCTTAAAGGTGTCTGCGCCAGGTTCATCAGGCTTTTGTACCTGCAACAGATTCCATATTTCTATTGCGATTTTTGCTTCATTTTTATTCCATTCATTCAAGAAATGCTTATAACTCCATTCCTCAATTGATTTTAATACTTCGATAATTAGCGAGGCAGTTAAGAAATGAAGCGGTATATTATATGCTTCCTCCTGTTGTGGTAGTTTGTATCTGGGAAATGCAAAGTACAAATCATCACAACGATAATATATCCCGATATTAGTAACATCAGATGGGTCATCAGCAGCGATCTTTATCTTATGCATAAGGCTTAGACTTTTGAAACTGGTGCTTTTACCGCAGCCACGTGGGCCTGTAAGCACTAAGTTGTTTCTCTCTTCGATCTTCGATAGACCTAGAAATAGTTCTGAGTATAAATCCTTTAGAAGTTGATAAGAGTCGCCGAATTGTTCCAAACTCGGGAAATCAAATGGAGAGATCATCTTTACTTTAGAGGAATTTTTGTTATCCCTTCCAAAGTCAGCATAGATGTTTTCGAGTTTTCGATATAATAATTTTGGGTTGCGTGCCAATGAATCTCTTGTCGGATCTTTTTCTATCAAATGACGCGCAAGAAACTCATTATTTAATACATCATACACAAATCTTTCACGTGGATCAGCTACCTTTTGATATTCACAATTTTCAAGCAGGGTTTTTAAAACAACTGCCAATTGTTCATAATCATCTTTAAAAACAGCATTACTTGTTTTTGACGCGACGCCAAAGTCAGTTACTCTGAATCTATACGCAGGTCCACGCAATGAATTTTTATTATCTTCAACTAAGATATTTCGTGCATGAAAATCACCATGGCTTTCTTTTTGTTCATTCATCATATTAAACAGATTAAGCATATCGAGAAGAAACTCTTCTATAAATGGTATGTTTATATGTTTATTGCTTTCTTTAATAAACTTTTCGAGATTATTCCCTTTTATAAACTTTGCACATAAAACCATACAGTCGATGTTATTACTTGCGTCAACCCATTCGTTCACGTGAAAATATTTCACTACTGTTTCAGTGTCTAATCTATTAGCCTTAAGAATTTCTTCTTTCCATTGTTCTGGGTTTTCTTTATAATTAATTAGATTATTTTTCGGTATTACTTTACAAGCATAGTAATTATTGACAGATACATTAAATGCTTTAAACATATGGGCATTCATTCCAGAATCAATATATTCTGTGATAATATAATCTGTTAACCCTGGTATGTGTTTATTGATAAAATAATTTTTATCGGGAAGATTAGCACGCATAATTATTCCTCTGATATATCAAGAAATGTTCAGCTTTTATACCGCGGCAATTCTTTCTGGATCGCCTAACATCAGGAATACTGTCGGTAACTATATCAATCAATTGTAAAGACGGTGCATATTCAGAAATGATTTTTCGTACAATTTCTGACGGATGATTTTGTGGAAATCTCTGCATCTGTTCACCAACAACAAAAATACAATATCCTTCTGCAGCCAAAGATTTTTCTATTTTTCTTGCTAAAGATATCATTAGCTTACAGAACCTCTTTTTATTACTTGCTAATCTGTCATCACCAGTATTTTCACAATATCTTGTTATAAACCAAAGTCTTAGTCTATTATCTCTTCTGTAATCTAAAGCGTTCATATAGGGCGGGCTTGTGATTAGACAATTAAATTTATCTGGCAGTTGAATATTTTCAATCTTCCCCTGTTTGTATATGCTTAGATTATTTTGGTCGTTCAGATAGTACCTTTTATATGCCCTTTCTATTTTTGAAAGTAAACGAGGTCGCAACGGTCGATAGTTATATAGTTCAGAAAATTGATTTTTGGGATATTTATTATCTCTTAAATAAGGCACTAAATGACTGCTTGGGTAAGAGAGAAATCCTGGTCTTTGATGATGAAGGATGCCAAGTATGCATGATAAAAGAAAATTGTCACGCCATTTAATACAAACATCAACAGCCTTTATGGTTTCTTTTAATGTCTGCTTATGAAAAAAATTTCGCACCCATAATGGTACTTTTCGCAAATCAGGTTCCGGTTGTTTTTTTATTTCTTTAAATAATTTTTCCGCTTGTTCATTTGCCTCGACCAGCGAAAAAGGTGCAAATAACTTTGCTCTTGTTAAAACACTCGCATAAGGACTCACATCACAAGCAAAGGCTTTTCTGTTTAAAAGAATGGATTCTAAGGGAATTGTACCAGAACCAGAAAATGGATCTACTATTAAATCTCCTGGCTTTGAATATTCTAATATCAAATGTTTAGCAATGACACTTTTAATTTTGCCAATATAAGGTGATAATTGATGCATTGTGCACTCTGTCGCCACACAAGAATCTTGCCAGCCTAATGATAATAATTCACTTTTTTTAGCGGAAAAGGTAATGGATTCATCTGCTGTAATCATTTAGATAGACAACCTCTTTTTGTTTTGCGGAGTATATGTTTTTATAGGAGACATTTCAATTTCTATCTACATTTGTTAGAAACGTCCATAATATTCATTTAATCTTTTGCAGCATCTCTCCCATCATGCGATGATATTTTATTCTATGCAGCTATCTTCAGCTTAACGTGCATACCGGCTTTTGTGACAAGCGTGATCAGCATTTCAAGGCTGAACTTTTCCCATTTGCCTGTAATCAAATCGGAAACCCGTGATTGACTAACACCGAGAATCTTCGCTGCTTCTACCTGAGTGAATTTTTTTGTTTTGATGTATTTTCGGATATCGGCCATTAAATCGGCTCGCATTTGTAAAATCGCGGCCTCATCCTTTGAGTATCCTAAATCAATAAATATATTGCCCGATGATGCTACAATGGATTCTTTCATAAATTACTCATATATAAGTTTTTATATATTTAGCAAGATAAATTTTTGAATACTAAGGAAAAGGATGAAAGGAGAGAATAGCAGATGATTAGAAGATTAGAGGATTGGAGGTTTAGTGAAAAAATGTGAAGAGAGAAGATTTAAGGATCAAGTAAAAAAAGAGATGTCTCCCTGGGGGTT
>DJWQ01000038.1:0-13664 GCA_002441045.1 Firmicutes bacterium UBA6226
CTTTTTTACTGTCCTTCTGTCTACATATCTAAAGGGATAGTCAAACAAAACATCATTATAAGTTTCAAGACCGAGTTTTTTTAGTCTTTGTGCTTTTTTTTCACCGACGCCTTTCAAGAGCGTTAAAGGTTGTTTAAACAAATGCCACCTCATTATTAAAAAAACAGCAAGGCTAAGCAAATAAGCTTATTTGCAAGTCTTGCTGTTTGACTCAATTACTATATTTTTTACTCAATTGAAAAAACATAATAGTATACAGGTTGCCCACCTGCGTACATATCCACTTCTAAATCAGGATATTTTTCTTCGATTAAGGCAACTACCTTCTCTGCATCCGCTTCAGTCACATCAGAACCATAATACACTGATAAGATCTCAGAATCAGCACCTATCGTATTTCCAATCGCTTCTAAAATAACATCCTCAATTGACTTTCCTACGCCTTTGATATCGCCATCAGAAACTGCAAGATAATCGTCTTTCTCGATTGTTAAATCGTTAAATGTCGTATTTCTCACAGAATATGTGATTTGGATGGTCTTTACTGTACTTAAGCTTGTTAGCATCGCTTCATAGTTTTCTTCAGCAGAAACGTCTCTATCAAATGCTAACATAGCTGTGATACATTGTGGCATCGTCTTTGAAGGAATCACATATACATCTTTATCTGATAATTCCTTTGCTTGATTTGCAGCCATAATGATATTGCTATTATTTGGGAATAAAAACACGTGATTCGAACCACATTTTTCAATTTCCTTCATAAAATCTTCAGTACTTGGATTCATCGTTTGACCACCAGTTATACTACCGTGGATGCCTAAATCTTTAAAAATATTAGTAAAGCCCTCTCCCATTGCTACTGCTATGAAGCCATAATCGTCTTCATGCTCAGTATTTTGAGTTGGCATCTCTTCTATTGCATTTATCGTTTCATCTTTTGGTGCATGTGCACCTTCGATAATTGTACTGTGTTGATCTTTCATGTTTTCAATTTTAACTTTTTTTAGAGAACCATGTTTTAAGGCCTCTTCTAAAGCAACACCAGGATTATTAGTATGCACATGGACCTTAATCAAATCATCATCTTGTACAAAGACCATGCTATCTCCGAGTTTCTCAATTTCAGCTCTTAAAATTGAGCCATTCATTTGATCGCCTTCGATAATAAATTCTGTACAATACGCAAAATGAATGTCCTCTGTTGACATGAAGTTTTGCGCTGGTTCATGAGTTGCTTCTGTCACTTTAAGTGAAGAAAAATCAGTTTCTATACCGTGCATCGCATCAAGACATCCTTTTAATATGAAAATTAAGCCTTTACCACCTGCATCAACAACGCCAGCTTGTTTTAAAACTGGCAAATATTCTGGTGTCAATTCTAAAGTTTCTTCACCTTTTTTTATCAAAAGTTCCATTAGCTCGATTAAATCAAGCTCTTCATGCGAATATTCAACTGCTTTCTCAGCAATTTTTTTAATAACGGTTAGGATAGTGCCTTCAACCGGTTTTAAAACCGCGCTATAGGCAGTATCAGCTGCATCTTTAAATGCGATACATAAATCAGCAGAGTTTAAAGTTGTTTTTCCTTTACACCCCTTTGCAAATCCTCTGAAAATCTGTGAAAGTATAACGCCAGAGTTGCCTCTAGCGCCCATTAATGAGCCTTTAGAAATTGCTTTCGATACTTCTTCTACAGATTCATAAGACATCTTGTTTAGACTTTCAATTGCAGAGTTCATTGTTAACGACATGTTTGTTCCCGTATCACCATCTGGTACTGGAAAAACATTTAATGCATCCACCAAACCTTTGTTTTTGTTTAATTCTACTGTTCCTTGCTTAAACATTTTGGCAAGCAACTCGGCATTTATGGTATTAAGTTCCACTTTACTTCCTCCCTGCTACTCTTGTACTTTTACGCCTTCAATGTTTAAGTTAACCTCAATTACATTCAAGCCAGTCTGAGTTTCTACGTTGTATTTTACTTTTTCAATAATATTCTCTGCAACGACTGAGAGCTTCGTACCATATTGTACGATCACGTAAAGTTCAATTCGAATACCATCTTCTTCAACTCCAATTTCTACACCTTTAGACAAGTGCTCACCCTTAAGGATTTTTGCCAGTCCCGTCTTTGCTGATTTATATGTCATTCCGACGAGTCCATAGCATTCCATAGCAGATACTGCTGCTATTGTTGCTACGACATCACTCTTTATGGTAATTTCGCCAACTTCATTATTTATTTTTATGGACATTACTTTCCTCCTTTTTGACATAACTCAACCATGTTATACTTATTTTAATGGAATATCTACTCAATATCAAGTTAATAAGCTATGAACAGCCAACAAATTACAAAAAATAAGCTTTTAAATACATTTTTTACTTGAACTTGACGTGCGCCTCTGATACAATAAGTTTGTTATGTTGCGAGTCAATCACTCGAAGGAGGTGTAATAAATGGGAAGATCGTGTGAAATTTGTGGTAAAGGTAAAGTAGCTGGTAACAACGTCAGCCATGCTAATAACCATACTAGAAGAACTTGGTCGCCAAACTTAAGAAGCGTTAAAGCATCTGTAAACGGTGGCACTAAGAGAATTAAAGTTTGTAGCAGATGTTTACGTTCTGGTAAAGTCGAAAGAGCGGTATAATATAAAAATGATAGCTACAAAGTAGGTCATGCAAGATGCATGACCTTTTTAATTTTTTGGTTATTATACGCATGTATAATATCATATTTATATCTACTACTAGTTCTCGTCTATTTCCCGTACTTTTATAAGGTTCTTATATTCACGGTAATAAAAAATCCTACTTTTGTTGGAAATAACATAGATGCATCATTTCTATTCTAAAAGTAGGATTAATATTATTATTACCTAAAGTATTTCAAAAATATCTACTTATCTATCACTACTAATCTCTCGTAGTTAAATCTTCTTTTTAAGAATCTCTTAATTAACTATCTTTACTAAAGATCAAGTAGCCTCTACCAGATGCGATTGAAATTTTTCCTACGTCCGTGATCAGCTCATTGCTAATCCCTAAAGTGCTAGCAAATGGAATAACAGCCTGTTCTAAAGGATATTTAAAACCAGTTAAGGTAACACCTCTGAGCTCAGTTAAAGGAACAAGTGATACATAGGACTGATCGAGTTGAGAAACACAATAATCAAATGGTGCTGTAAAACTCTTAACACAGTTCCACTCGTCGATCAAAGTAACGTCAGCGTATTGACTTGCCATAAAAAAGACACTTAGCATATGGTCCACACGTCCACCAAAAGCACCTAGAATAATAATACTATCCGTTTCTAGTTCACTTGAGAGCATAAAAGCCAACTCAGCATCCGTTTCATCCTTTTCAGAATTAAAAGTATGGACTATAGCATTCTGCCAAATACTTTGAAACTCAGACAAATTCCCTATGGAGTCAAAATCACCCAAGATGTGTGTGGGCTCTAGATTGATCGCCTTTAATAAGTGACAACCACTGTCTACACCAATGACATCGTCAAATGTGGTTTTATCAAAGATACTGTCAAGTTGTTGCCTCACTCGGCTAGGATTCGTAAATTTTCCACCAAGAGCTATTAAAGTGGTTCTCATAACGCTGCTCTAAATGCTTTAACGGTCTGTGTAATATTGTCTGTATTGAAGATTGCCGATCCTGCTACGATAACATCTGCACCAGCATCTACTACTTCTTTTACATTTTTCAAATTGACGCCACCATCAACTTCAATTTCGCAACTTAGATTTCTATCTAGAATCATTTGCTTTAATTTTTTGATTTTATCAGTTGTTGCTTGAATATAAGATTGACCACCAAAACCTGGGTTTACCGACATAAGTAACACCATATCAAGTTCTGGTAATATTTCATCAAGAACATTTAGTGGCGTCGCAGGATTTAACGTAACCGCTGCCTTCACACCATATGACTTAATCAATTGTATCGTTCTATGCAAATGAGTGCATGCCTCAACATGAACGTTAATTAAATCTGCACCAGCTTTAACAAAATCCTCAATATAGCGATCTGGTGTTTCTATCATCAAATGCACATCCATAAACAGATTTGTTTTTCCTTTAAGCGCATTTAAAATAGGGGCACCAAAAGAGATGTTTGGAACGAAATGACCATCCATAACATCCACATGTAGATATTCAACACCTGCATTTTCAACTTCCTTTACATGTTCTAACAGCCTAGAAAAATCTGCTGATAAAATCGATGGCGCAATCTTTACCATTTGTTTGTTCTCCTTTTCTGTTCGGTGATTTCTTTATAAATGTACACATAAGCCTCATATCGCACTAATTCGATCTGTTTCTTTTCAATTGCTTCTTTTACACCACAATCTGGTTCATTGATATGTGAACAGTTATCAAATCGGCACGATTCAGCCGGAATTCTAAACTCTGGAAAATAATCGCTTAATATATCTGGATCAACATCCGCAAGAGACAGAGAAGTAAATCCAGGAGTATCTACAATTATACCACCATTTTGAATCTCAAAAAGTTCAGAATGGCGTGTTGTATGTCGTCCTCTTTTAATCTTTTCGCTAACTTCACCTGTCTCAACTGAAAAATCTTCTATTGCATTAAGCAATGATGATTTACCAACGCCTGACGGACCTGAAAAAACACTTATTTTACCTTTTAATATTTCTAACAGATCATCCATCCCAAGCTTTTTAATGGCACAAGTATTTATGACTTGATAGCCTGCTTTTCTGTAAATTCTTGAGAATTTATCGAAATCATAATTCACATCTAAATCGGATTTATTGAAACATAAGATGACATCAAGACCCGCATGCTCTGCTAAGACGATCATTTTATCCAACAACATGAGATTCGGATCTGGATTTTTTATCGAGAAAACGATGACTGCTTGATCGACATTTGAGACAGCAGGTCGAATCAGACTATTTTTCCGATCATAGATTTCCTCGATCACTCCTAGATGCTTTTCATCATCATATATGGAAATACCTACATGATCGCCAACCATTGGCGTGACTTTTTCATTTTTAAACTTTCCTCTTGCTTTACACTCGTAAAGAACACCGGCTGATTTAACATAATAAAATCCACCGATTCCTTTAAATATAATGCCTTGATGCATCTACACACTCCTTAGAATTGAATGTCTTGTTGTAATTGAAGGACATCTCCATAATACACAAGAAGCTTAGCCGTACCAGTTCCTTTTACAGTAGTTTGAATCAAAAATTCTGGTCCCTCTGATTTGGAATGGACATTTTCATAAATCGTTGTTCTTTCATTACCTTGTAACATTTCAATTTTTATCGTTTCAGTATCGTTGACAAACTTATCCGTTTCAATAATTACTTTAACATTTAATTCACTTGAATAGCCTTCAGTAGTCGCTTCAGTCGCTTCTGTTGTCGTTTCACTGCCTGTACTTACAACGATACTCACATAAGTGCCTAAGTCAACTTCAGTTCCCATTTTACTATTTGAAATCACTTTATCTTTTTCCACCGTTTCGCTCGCTTCGTAAGTGATCTCACCTAATTTAAGTCCTATTGAGTTTAGTGTACTCTCAGCTTCTCTAATTGTCTTTGTTTCAAGTGATGGTACGATAACTGAACTCGTTTCTGGTCCTTGACTTACAACGATGTCAATCACTGTACCCTGAGGCATTTTTATTCCTGATTTTGGAGTTTGACTTAAAATCATCCCTTCAGGAAGCTCATTGAACTCAAAGGTCACTTCTCCTAAAGTGAAACCATCATTTTCTATCATAACCTTTGCCTCTGTTAAGGTTTGTTGCTTAATATTTGGAATGATTGATTGAATACCACCACTGCTGATCACCAATTTTACAGTATATCCAACTTTGACTTTCTCACCTTCAACGACTGATTGCGAGATAACATGATCCACTTCAATATCATTGTGCACTCTGTATTCAGTTGTATCAGTTTTTAAACCGAGATCGTTTAAGACATTTACTGCTTCAGCAACTGGAAGATCTACGACATTTGGCACTTCAACAGAGTCAATTTTAAAGATATCTTGGAATTTTCCTATAGCGACGACACCGAAGACAATCATTGCAAGAACTAATGCTGCAAGGATTGCAAGAGTCGTATTGACCTTCTTTTCACTTAAACCAAACCACTTCTTTTTAACGGGTTCATCGGTTGGTTTTGCGGTTACTGGCGCACGTTTTTTAGTTTGGTATGCCATTAACTCCTCCTCAGTAATCTTAGGTAAAACAGCCGTTTCGTGATTATCATATGTTTGAAACGGAACCACAAACGTCTTGTCGCCTTTTAATATCTTCAAGTCCTGTATTACCTCTTCGATGTTTTGATATCTGTCATTTGGCATTTTTTCTGTCATTTTGTGAACGATAGATGCAAGCCCCTCTGAGATTTCAGAATTAATCATAATAGGGCTAGGCATCTCATCTTTAATCTGTTTAAGTGCTATCGTAACAGGAGAATCCCCTTCAAAAGGCAACGTTTTTGTTGCAAGTTCATAAAGTAGAATCCCTAAAGAATAAATATCACTTCTAGCATCAACAAACCCACCTCTCGCCTGCTCTGGTGAAGCATAGTGAACAGATCCAATAACTTCCTTTGTGTTGACAATAGTGGCTGTAGTAGCCGCTCTTGCAATACCAAAATCTGCAACCTTTACACTACCCTGCTCGTTGATTAATATATTTTGCGACTTAATATCTCTATGAACAATTTCATTTTGATGCGCTTGAGCAAGTGCCGAACTAATTTGAAGTGCAATATTAATGATTGCATCTTCTTTCATAAAACCCTGCATTTTATTGAGGTAATCTCTCAAGGTATTTCCTGTAACCAGTTCCATGACAATATAATGTACGTCACTACTGTAACCAACATCAAAAACATTTACAATATTAGGATGCGACAAGCTCGCCGCCGCTTGTGATTCCTTTTGAAATTTCTTTACAAACTCTTCATCTGCATTAAACTCTGGTTTAAGTATTTTTACAGCAACCAATCTATTGAGGACGTTGTCTCTGCCTTTATAGACGACTGCCATACCGCCAACACCAATAATTTCTAGTAACTCATATCTATTTCCTAAATTAACACCTATCAACTGCTTCATTTATGCCTCCTTATAGTTCGATACAAATCACGGTTATGTTATCTTTTCCACCATTGTGATTTGCAAGATCTACCATCGCTTGTGGAACTGAGTTGAATTCAGTGTTCTGAATAAGTTCCAGAAGTTCAAGAGACGACACCATATTGGATAGGCCATCTGAACACAACACGATATGGGTAAACTCATTTATATTATATTCTTTGATACAAATATCAAATTGTCGATCGACGCCGAGCGCACTTGTAATGATATTTCTATCAGGGTGCTTTTCTGCTTCTTCTATACTTATACTGCCAATCTTAACAAGCTCTGCCACTAGGGAGTGATCTTCTGATAACTGAACAATTTCATTGTCCTTAATGCCATAACATCTACTGTCACCTACATTTACCACCCATAAAGATTCACCTTCAAAATGTGCAATAACTGAGGTTGTTCCCATGCCACGACATTCTGGATGTTCTTTAACATAGCTGATTATTGCATCATTTGCTTTCTCAAGAATGACTTTAAATTTTTCTTCTAAACTCGAAACTGCTTGTTCATTAAAATTCTCTACAATATGCCTTGCAGCAATTTCAGCTGCAACTTCACCTGCTTGATAACCGCCCATACCATCTGTAATAATATATAGCGCAGATTCTTCACAGAGAATGTAATAATCTTCATTATTTTCTCTCATTTTGCCCACATCAGTTAATGCGACCGCTTTCATCATTTACCTCTCTCTTAGCTTAAAACTAAGACCTTCTTATTAATCTTGCTATGAAAAAACCATCAGAACCATGTTGATTTGGAAAGAATGTTTGTGGTGTGGATTCTAGTATAAAACTGTCATTATTTTTTATAAATGCTTCCACAATAGATTCGTTCTCACCTCTATTAAGTGTACAAGTACTATAAATCAATTTTCCACCTTGTTTGACATACTTTGATGAAACATCAAGAATACTCGCTTGGATCAATTCTAAATCCTTTAAACTATCTGGAGTTTTATTGTATTTGATATCTGGTTTTCGTCTTATGATCCCTAGACCAGAACAAGGCGCATCAACCACTACAATATCGGCTTGATCAATCAAAGTTTCATCTAAAACTGATGCATCATAGCTTTCTATCCTACTATTAGTCAGCCCTAGTCTTTCGAAATTTTCTTTGATCAACTCGAGTTTGCTCTCTTGTAAATCCCTCGAAATAACACATCCTGTATTTTCTAATTTTTGAGCAAAGTGCGTTGATTTACCACCAGGAGCCGCACAGACATCTATAATTAAATCACCTTTACGAACTTCAGTAAAACCAGCTACTGCCATAGAACTTAAATCTTGTATGATAAATGCCCCTGTTTCATAGCCATTTAGCTGTTTCACACTGTTGCCATTCATATTCTTTATAATAATGCCTTCATCAAGTGTTTCAGAAGCGATAGCTGTTACACCTTGGTTTTCTAAATCACGAAGGACATCATCGCGTGTCGTTTTAAAAGTGTTCACTCTAAGTGTCATTTCAGGGATTTTATGATTAGCGATTAAAAGCGCTTCAGTGAAAGAGATACCATATTGATCTATCCAAAGTGAAATCAACCACTCCGGATACGAATAGGCGATGCTAAGGTAAGTTACAATATGCTTGCTTTTATTTGGAAGTTCAACTTGTTTACCCATTCGAATAAACTGTCTCAAAATCCCATTAACAAAACCGCCATATTTTTGAGAAATGCCTTTTGCTAGTTTGACTGCTTCATTAACCGCCGCAGACTCAGGGATTTTATCCATATCACTTAATTGATACAAACCCATTCTAAGTATATTAATTATGGATTGATCTATTCTGCCAAATCTCAGGGATGATAACTTGCGTATATAGTAATCCAAACGAATTTGATTTTCTAAAACGCCTAACACGATTTGTGAAATAAATCTACGATCAATGGACTCAATATCGAAAGAATCAAAGGTTCTATTTAATATAACATGTGAAAACTCACCAGTTTCACTTATTTCATCTAATATTCTTAACGCCAATTTTCTTGCATTTATCTTCATTATTTATCCTCGCTTATCTGAACTATTATACCAAAGATAAGCAATTAATTTAAGTGTATCATATGATTTATCAAAATATTTTAATATCCATACATAAAAATCCTGCCATCTGGTTGTACACTAAGGTACAAATGACGACAGGATCATATTTTAAAAACAAATTATTACTGCAAATAAACTATCGTTAATCTCTTCCTCTATTGAGAAGAAGTAATCTAACCAACTGACCAATTGCCATAGCGGCTGCTGCAACATAGGTCATAGCGGCTGCTCTAAGAACACGTCTTGCATCGCCGTTTTCTTCTGTACTAAGAATGCCATAACTTTCCATCAATTTGATTGCTCTTGAACTCGCATCAAATTCAACTGGTAAAGTCAACAGTTGGAAGACAACTGAAAACGAAAAGAACAATATACCAATATTAATAAGCTGTGGCATAGAAAAAATCATACCTGCAATAAACAATGGCCATAATGCTTGTGAGCCTAATTGAGCTGCAGGAAGGATCGCAGTTCTTAGGGATAATGGTGCATAGCCATTTGCGTGCTGTAAAGCGTGTCCAACTTCGTGACAAGCCACACTAACTGAAGCAATTGATGGATTATCGTACACTGGCTCAGATAATCTAACCGTTTTAGATCTTGGATCATAGTGGTCTGTTAAATAGCCCGAAACTCTTTCGATTTTAACATCATATAACCCGTTGTTTCTCAATATCATGTCAGCAGCTTGAGCGCCTGTCAAACCTCTCATATTTCTAACTTTATGAAACTTATTAAAGGTTGATTTTACACCCATGCTAGCAAAAGATGCAACTATAAATAATACTAATATGAGTAAATAACTTGAACCGTAATACATATTAAACCTCCTGTTGACCTAATATCATTCCTAGTTTAATTTCGTTACCCAATAAAAAAGCTTGAGTAGTCATTCTTTTATTACTACCTAACTGTAATTCTAGAATACTTAAAATGCCATCACCTGTTTTAACCCAAATGCTTTTTTTATCAAACTGGACGATTTCACCATTAGCGGCTTCTTTAAAGTCATCATTTTGAATGACATCTGCAGAAAATATTTTAAGTGTTTCATCATTGTATTTGGTATGCGCTACAGGCCAGGGATTAAAACCTCTTATTTTCATTTCAATCTTACTAGCACTTTCGCCCCAATCGATTAACGCTAAATTTTTATTTAACATCTTAGCATAAGTGCTGAGCGAATCATCTTGAACTTCTGGAACGAGTTCATTTTTTAATATTTTATCCAGTGTCTCAATCAAAAGTTCAGCGCCTACGGATGCAAGTTCTACCGTTAAGTCGCCTGCATTTTTTCTTTCGACAGCCACTTCTCTTTTAAGAAGCATATCACCAGTATCAAGACCAGCTGCCATGAGCATCGTCGTAACGCCTGTTACTGGTTCACCATCTATGATTGCCCAGTTAATCGGCGCTGCTCCTCGGTACTTAGGTAAAAGCGATGCGTGTACATTAATACAACCGAATCTTGGGATATCTAATATTTCTTGTGACAATAGCTGACCATACGCGACGACAACGATTATTTCTGGATGAAGCGATCTAATCGTTTCTGGCCATTCACCCACTCTAATCTTATCGGGTTGATAAACTGGTAAATCATACTTTAATGCGCATTCCTTAACTGGAGGAAACGCCATCTTTTTACCTCTACCTTTTGGTTTATCTGGTTGTGTAAAAACGCCAACGACTTCGTGATGCTTAACCAATTGTTCAAGTGTATCTACTGCAAAATCAGGTGTTCCCATAAAAATTACTCTCATTGGTAAGACGATCTCCTTATTCAGCTTTTTCTTCCACAATTATTTGTTTATCGATATATAAGACACCGTCCAAATGATCAATTTCATGGCAAAGTACTCTTGCCAATAGTTCTTCACCGACGATTTCATAAGACTCACCATCTAAATCTTCAAATTGTACCGTTACAGAAAGTGGTCTTTTAACAATTCCATGACGACCTGGAAGACTTAGGCAACCTTCTTCTTCCATTTGAATGCCACTTTGATCGACTATTCTAGGATTGATTAAAGCCATTGGCCCTTCATCATCATATAGATCAAAGACGATCACACGTTTTAAAATGCCTATTTGTGGTGCTGCAAGGCCAACGCCATCAGCATCATGCATCGTTTCAATCATATCCTCAACTAAAACTTCTAATTTTTCATCAAAAACCGTTACTTCTCTAGCTACCTTTCGAAGAACTGGATCATTATCTGTACGAATCGTTCGAATTGCCATGTTTTCCTCCTGTTAACTTATCTATAACATTATAATATATGAGTTGCATCTAAATCCATACTTAATTTGCAAGTCTTCACATCATTAAAATGTGTTTCAAGATCTCTTAATATCTCCTTAATCTCCGGTAGGATTTCAGGTTTAACTTTTATGATGACTTGCCAACGGTATGTGTTGTCTATTTTCTTTAATAATGCAGGATTTGCAGGGTAAAGTTCAATATTATTTTGTAAACCTTTTTTTAATATTTTCTTCTTTAGATACATATGGCTTCTCTCTGCAAATTCACCTGCCACTTGAGATTGACTTGAAGTGAATAATAAATTAATCAAATTATAATATGGCGGATACTTCATCAGTTCTCTATAATTGATCTCATTTTGATAAAAGGATTCGAAGCTATCTTGATTGAGTGCATAATGATCTGGAGAATAGGTTTGTAAGATAACTCGACCTTCATGCTCACCTCTGCCTGCCCTTCCAGCAACTTGATTAAACAGCTGATAAGCCCTTTCAGCGGCTTGAAAATTAGGCAAATTGAGCATTAAATCTGCAGAAAGGATCCCTATTAACGTGACGTTTTTAAAATCAAGACCCTTTGCAACCATTTGTGTCCCAATTAAAATATCCACTGCCTCAGCCTCAACATCAGAAATAATCTGTTCAACACTTCCCTTTTTACTAGTAGTGGTTCGATCCATTCTAGCAATTTTTGCTTTAGGAAATAAGTCAGATAGCTGTTCTTCAACTTTTTCAGTTCCAACACCAAAATACTTAAAATACTGGCTTTCACACTTTGGACATTTTTTTGGCACATAGGTTTCATAATTACAATAATTACACTTAACTGATTTTTCACCCTTAAAGTAAGTTAAAGTAACATCACAGTTAGGGCAGGCTAATGTAAAACCGCAGCTCCTACAAGAAACAAATGTACTGTGACCCTTTCTATTGAGAAAGATGATTATTTGTTGCTTCTTGTCCAGTGTTTCCGACATTGCTTCATATAAAGAGCGGCTTAAAATTGATTTGTTCCCATCCTTCAATTCCTGACGCATATCTACTATTTGTATCTCTGGTACGGATTTCTGATTGTGGCGGCTGTTTAATCTAATTAAACGTCTTTTACCATCTAATGCCTCTTTATAGCTACCAACAGTAGGTGTTGCAGAACCAGAAATTAAGATAGCATCAGATGCCTCTGAACGGTATTTTGCAACATCATAGGTCGTATATTTCGGTCTTTTTTCAGAACGAAAAGCGGGTTCATGACATTCATCTATAATGATAATACCGATCGCATCAAGTGGTGCAAATATAGCAGATCTAGCGCCTATCACGATATCGTAATCACCTCGTTTTATACCCTTCCATTGATCATATCTCTCGCCAGGTGATAGCTTTGAGTGTAATAACGCTATTCGATCAGCATCAAACCGAGATGCCAATCGTCCGACCAGCTGCGATGTCAAAGTAATCTCAGGTACGACAACAATTGCTTTTTTACCTTCTTTGATGATGGTTTCAATCAGTTCTGCGTAGACTTCAGTTTTTCCACTTCCTGTGACACCATAAAGCAAAAAATCACTTGCTCTTTTCGCTCTAAAAGTCTCCAATATTTCACGGTACGCTATATCCTGCTCAGGATTAAGACTTATATTCTTCTTGCTCTCTCTAACCGACATAAACTCAGGCAAGCGAAGAATATTTCTTTTTTCCAATAATAAGGCACCATCGTCACAAAAACGGTCGATAACTGTTTTAGGTACTTTTAATATCGCTTGAACATCTAATCTTTTCGCTTCAATATGTCTCATCATATACTGAGCTAATTTTTGTCTTGCGATATGATTGGAAGGTATACTATCTAAATAAGCCTTCAAGTATTCTGTAGCAATAATCCAATCTTCAGTAGCGTCTACGACACTTTGCTCAAACTCATACCTAAGATCAATTGCCCCTATCGCTAATAGTCGATTGATGGCATTGCGTTTTGTGGCGATAGAAGCATCTAATATGAGATCTTCTTCAACCATTTCAGACTGGCGCAACCGATCTATTATTGAAGCTTCTGCCCTTTTCAGTTTACGCTCAGTGGCATCAAAATCATTTCTATAAGAATAAATTTTCTTTTGATTCACTTGTGTTCCTGAAGGTAAAAAAAGCTGCAAAGCCTCTGAAACTGTGCAAAC
>DJWQ01000038.1:13669-40577 GCA_002441045.1 Firmicutes bacterium UBA6226
TTCTAATGCAACTACAATTCCTTCTAGGTAACCCGACCTGCCAAAAGGTACAAGAACTCTAGCACCTACAAAGACTCTATTCTGAAATAGATCAGGTACACCATAAGTAAAAGGGCGATCTAATTGACTTGTTGTTTTAAGTATGATTATTTGTGCGTACATGAACTCCCTCAAATCAGCTGACAGACATATGTTAAAATACCCTAGTCTGCAAAGACAGTCTAGGGTATTTTTTTTATAATTTACGAATCACTTTATCAAGTATAATCTTCGCAACTTCAGATTTTTCAAGACAATCAAAAGCCTCTTTTGATCCGTCTTTGTCATAAAGTGTAACGATATTTGTATCGCCATTAAATCCAGCGCCAGCTTTCGTCACATCATTAGCAACAATAAAATCTAAGTTTTTTTCTACGAGTTTCTTTTTTGCATACGCTTCTACATTGTGTGTTTCAGCAGCAAATCCTACTAAAATTTGATGTTTCTTAAGCTTGCCAACCTCTTTTAAAATATCGGGATTCTTCGTTAAAGTCAACATCATCTCATCATCGGATTTTTTTATCTTTTCTTCACTATAAGTTGCAATCTTATAATCGGCTGGGGCAGCAGCTTTGATGACCACATCCACTTCTAGGTGCTTCATAACCGCATCATACATATCTGCAGTTGATTCTACAGAAATGAACTTTACGCCATTTGGAGGCTCTAGTCCAGTTGGACCACTTACAAGGATGACTTCAGCACCCATTTTATAAGCTTCAGTAGCAATTGCATACCCCATTTTACCACTTGAATGGTTTGTAATATACCTTACAGGATCAATCGCTTCTCTTGTTGGTCCTGCTGTAATCAGTATTTTTTTACCTGCTAATGGCTTTGGTGAATTGAAATAGTCCAATACCGTTTGTACGATTAACTCCGGTTCAGCTAATTTACCTGCTCCTACATCACCGCACGCTAGTCTACCAGCACCAGGTAAAATCATATGATAACCAAAATGCTCAAGTCTTTTAACATTTGACTGAAAAATTGGATTCTCATACATTTTTGTATTCATAGCCAATGCAAAGAATACAGGTGCAACAGTGGCCATAACTGTAGTTGTAAGCATGTCATCAGCGATACCATTTGCGATTTTACCAACGATGTTTGCAGTTGCTGGTACGATTAAAAAAAGATCTGCTCTTTTGGCGAGTGATATGTGTTCTACGTCCCAAGTTTTTGGATCTTCAAACATATCCGTTACAACATAGTTTTGTGAAAGAGATTGAAAAGTTAGCGCACTAACAAACTGTGTGCTATTTTCAGTCATAATCACGTAGACATTTGCACCTTGTTTTTTCAATCGACTAACGACATCTGCAGCTTTATATGCCGCTATACCGCCAGTTACACCTAACACTATATTTTTACCGGTTAGCATAAGCAATCCTTTCTAGATTCTATCTTGTGGTGGTTCAGGGATATTGACTTCTACTTCACCACTCATTATTTCTTCAATAGCTATAGAAAGTGGCTTTTCAATATCGTGATCTATAGAATCATCTTCTCCATCTATTATATGTCTCGCTCTTTTAGCTGCGACGATACATAGTGCATAACGATTCCCTACTTTTTCAATTAACTCATCAATCGACGGTTTTAACATTTGTCTCCTCCTTAAATCTACATACGATTTCTTCTATATCAGCATTTACGCGACACTTCTCAGCAGTTATTATCGCTTGAAGTATATCGGTTGCATGGTTAACAGTGTCATTTACTATAAAATAATCATAATTCCTAATGAGTTCAATCTCACTGACAGCGCTTGAAAGCCTTGTTTTTAAACTTTCAGGTGTTTCTGATCCCCTACCTTCAATTCTCGTTTTAAGCGTTTTCATTGATGGTGGCAAAATAAACACAAACACACCTTCTGGGTATTTTTTCTTAACCTGAAGTGCGCCCTGAATATCGATTTCAAGCAAAACATTTTTACCACTTGATATTTGCTCTACAACAAAATCCTTAGGCGTTCCATAGTAATTGTTATACACACAAGCATGTTCTAAAAACCCATTATTTTGGATCATGTTTTCAAAGCGGTCTCTTGTTAAAAAGTGATAACTGATCCCGTCCTGTTCACCATTTCTAGGTTGTCTGGTAGTCGCAGAAACTGAAACGATTATCGAAGGGTCTCTTTGTAAAAGTTCCTTGCAAATCGTACCTTTTCCTGCTCCAGAAGGTCCTGAGACAATGATGAGTAATCCTTTATGATTCATAAAAGCTCCCTTATCAATTATTCGATATTTTGAATTTGTTCACGAATTTGTTCAATATCGCTTTTAAGTTCGATCACTAAATTCGAAATGTCGATATCAGGTGATTTTGAACCGATTGTATTGACTTCTCTATTTAACTCTTGTACAAGGAAGTCTAGCTTTCTACCTACTGGTTCATTTGACGCTAATATCTTTCCGATTTGCTCTAAGTGTGAGTAGATGCGTACGATTTCTTCGTTAATATTGGTTTTATCTGCATAGATGGCAATTTCATTTGCCAATCGGATTTCATCGAGTTCAGCACTTAAATCACCTAAAAGCTCTGAAATACGCTCTTTCATCTTTGCTTTATAAGCTTCAATGATGCGAGGCGCTTGTTGCTCGATTAACCCCAAAGTTCTCCTAATGTTTTCTACTTTAGAAAGAATGTCATTTTTAAGCTGTAGACCTTCTTGGGTACGCATTTCAAGGATGCGTTCAATCGCTTGATCAAGAGCAGGTTCAATCGATGTCCAGTAGTCATCTTCGCCTCGTTCTTGATAAGATACGTCTATACCATCTTGTAATCTAGTTAACATAGGTAATGATATGTCATCTCTTAATCCATATCTCGCTTGAATGTCTTTATAAATTTTGACATATTTATCCAATACATCATAATTTGCTTTAACTTCATAATTGTCAAAAGCTTTTTCCTCTAGATTAATATATACGTCAATTCGACCTCTTGAAAGCTGTGCCTTAATTTTATTCTTAATGCGGTCTTCGAAAACGTTTAGTTTTTTTGGCATTTTGATGATAATATCGCAATATCTATTATTTACTGACTTAATCTCAAGTGTCACATCAAAGGCTTCATTGCTAAACTCGCCTCTGCCAAACCCCGTCATACTATATATCATGGCTACCTCCAAAATCTTTACATCATTAAATTATAGCACAGTCTAGATTGGTTGTTCAAGTGTAAGTAGCCTATGAAAATAAGTTAAAAACTTAATTTGAGACTTTTGATAAGGCATATTTCCAAACTTATGTTCAATTGAAGTCTAAATCAATTAATGTTATACTTTCTATTGAAACTTACAAAGGAGGCCCATATGTCATTTGATGGTCTACTCATGCAAAAACTAACTGAAGAATTAAAACCTTCACTTGAAGGCGGACGTATAGATAAAGTGTTCCAACCTGAAAAAGATGAATTATCAATAATGATAAGAGGAAATGCAGGCAATCAACAATTGTTTATATCTGTCGATGCTTCAATGCCTTTTTTTACATTAATCGAAGACAAAAAAGAAAATCCTCAAGCACCACCTATGTTCTGTATGTTGATGCGTAAGCATCTTTCTGGTGGTAAAATCCAAAGTATAAAACAATTAGGCTATGAACGTATTTTGATGATTGAAATTGAATCGAAAAATGAACTGGGCGATTTTGAACTGAAAAAGCTAATCGTTGAAATAATGGGTAAACATTCGAATATCATTTTGACCAAGGCAGATTTTACTATTATTGATAGCATAAAAAGAATAACACCAGATATGAGTAGAGTAAGATCGGTTCTACCTGGACTGAAGTATGAGTTCATCCCATCTGATAAAGTTGATTTTTCTGAAAGTAACGAATATTTAATGGACGCAATCCTCTCACGACAAGCAGAACAAAAGCTATCTAAGGCATTATATACGACGATACAAGGTTTTAGCCCATTAATATCAAATTATTTATGTTTGAAAATTGGCGTCGATGTAGATTTATTAGTTTCTCAGCTTTCAGAAATCCAAAAACTAGAACTAAAACGTCAATTTGATCAGATTAAATCTCAGCCTTCAAAAGGCTATGTCTATTCTGATGATCTGGGTTTATCAAAATTAATTTACTTTTTACCCGATATGCGACCTGATTTAAAACAAGTTAACTATGCGACACTATCAGAGGCTTTAGAGCGCTTTTATTTAAGATCAAATAGAGAACATAAAATGCATCAAAGAACATTGATGCTCAAAAAGACACTTGCACAGAGGATAGAAAGATACCGGGCAAAACTCGGCAAGCAAGAACTTGAAAAAAACGATGCAGAAAATGCAGATCATTATAAGGTTTATGGTGAGCTAATCTTAGCAAATCTCTACACTCTTGAAAAAGGAATGAACAAAGCAGTTGTTTTCGATTATTATCAAGATCCACCTGAAAAGATAAGTATCGATTTGGATACACGTCTCGAACCCACTGAAAATGCGCAGGCATATTTTAAGAAATATAACAAACTAAAAAAAGCGGCAGTAGAACTTGAGCATCAAATTCATGAAACAAAACTTGACGTCAACTATCTTGAAGAGGTTCTCACTCATCTTGAAAACAGTGAAGACAACAAAATCATAGACGATATAAAATCTGAGTTAATAGAGCAAGGTTATTTAAAAGGTAGAATACAGAAGAAAAAAGTGAACGCAAAAGTGATGTATAAAACCTTTACATCAACAAGTGGCTATCAAATTCTTGTTGGAAAAAGCAGTCTTCAAAATGATTATTTAACCACGAAACTTGCTTCCAACAAAGATATTTGGCTTCACACTAAGGACATACCCGGTTCACATGTTATCATTCGAACTGAAGGCACGATGCCTGATGATCAAACTTTAAACGAAGCCGCATTTATCGCTGCATATTACTCAAAAGCAAAAGATTCAAGTAATGTACCTGTGGATTATACTATGATTAAATACGTGTCAAAACCAAGCGGCGCAAAGCCTGGAATGGTTATCTATACGCATCAAAAAACGATTTTCGTTACACCTTCATATGATGCAATTCATCGCTTGATTGATGAAGCAGTAAATTAGGAGGTCAAATGAACAAAAAGACAATTATACTTCTAACGATAATAATTGCAATTGTTTTTATAGGATCTATTTTAATCAATCTTTACCAATTTAAGATTAAGAAAGATACTTTCGAAATAGGCATTTTCGATTATGATAAAGAGGCGTTTAATTTAAAGGTTACAGATTTTCCATATAAAATAAAGCTGGTTCCCTTTAACGCAGAAGATGAGTTGCTTCAAGCATATCTCTCAAATGAAGTGGATGCAATTGTGATCGATGGCTATTCTTATATTAAAAACTATGGTGATTTTCTGGGTGGAAGAGCTGTATTTTCTATACAAACGCCATTTGTTATTAAAAAATCTGAAATCTCTTCATCACCTGATAAGATTGGAAGCGCTTACGAATGGCTCCTAGTAAATTACAACACACATGCTCGAATCGTTTATAAAAACTCTACCTCGGCTTTAAATGCACTTCTTGAAAATCATGTGGATGAAGTGTTACTTCCAGCTAAGATGCTAGACCATACAAATGAGGATCCCACTATTACTAAGTTTGGAGATATTGACATGCTTCTCATCGTCAATGGGGTTTGGCTTCATAAAGACCAAGACGAGGAACTTGATTTGGTAAGTACCTTAGATCAAATTACCAGCGATCGATTTGTCATCCCCTCAGAAGTTTCACTAAATGCCATAGTTACAAAATTGTTTTCAACGGAACTCATTGAAACTAGGTATTACTATAAGGATCTCGTTTACACATCTGACACTAGGTAATATTCACTATTCCCTGCTCATTTGTTTATACTTTATTCATAATTATATTTTATACTCTAAATAGACAATTACTAAAGAATAGATATAGGTTGGTGTCTTATGAAACAAACTTCGCATTTTAACGCGATACAGATCTTAGGTATAATTTTATCCGGTTTGGGATTAATCTGCGTTGCTTTTCCAACATTTGTTGGGCTGTTTGCAGTTAGAGCAATTACTTTTTTATTTTTAATTCTTGGGTTTTACTCACTGGTTTTTGCCTTGTTTGTAAAAAGCAAATTGACGATAATGGTTAGTTTTTCACTTCTTATCGTTGGTCTATACGCCTTTGTTAATCCACAATATGTTTTGTTCATGTTGGGTATAGGATGTTTTATTTTAGGGCTAAACGGTATTTTTCTCACCTTTTCAAAATTCAAAAAGCAAAGTGAGAGCACGCTAATATCATCTATTGCACTCATGCTACTCGGTGTATTTGCAATGTTAAATACAAAAGCTGCATTGTCCTCAGTCATAATGATACTCGGTATCATCATCGTTTTTGTTGGGATTATGCTAATCTTTGTTGGTAATACCTTACCGATCGGTAATAAAACAAAACGAAAAACAGGGCCATTTGTTTTTACTTTTAACTCCTCTTTTGCTCATCAAGAATCAAAAAGTGAGCCAAGAACAAATAATCGTGTCATCATTAACATAGATGAAGACGATATTGAAGAAATTGAATATAAAGATGTAGAATAAAGAAACTTGTGATCTAAAGCGACGTATAATACGTCGCTTTCTTGATTTTTTGTATATAACTTTCTTAGTGAATTAATAGAAAAAACATGTTAAACTATAATAAATCTGACGATTTTGAATTATCTATCAATTCGTATTAAGGGGTGTAAGCTATGTTTAAAACTTTCTCATTCAAATTATTCTTAGGATTACTTATCTTTGCAATAGTCGCACTAGGTCTAAACTACATAGAGCTAAATCTCCTAGTGACCGCCGGGATCTTAATCGTTTTACTGTTTACTTTAACCTTCCTATATCACCTGCATCTTAAAAAGCAAGTTCGTTATGTTTCAGAATATCTCGAACGTCTTGGTAACGGGGATGTAACTGTAAAAGTCAACAAACATCTTTCAAAAGACTTCACTGTGATCACACAAATCGTTTCATCAAGTAATAAAAATACCAAATCCATTATCGGTAAGATGTTGACAACGTCAGAACAATTGTTGAACCTTATTGAAACCATCAAGCGCTCAGGTGATGAGATGGAAAAGTCTTTTTCGCAGGTCACTGAAAATGTTTCTGAAATCTCACAATCCGTGGATAACATGTCAAAGGAGTCACTTGATATGCAACACGATGCTGAAGCCATGAGAAATGATATGCGTAGTGTATCAACGAACTCAGAAACAGCAGAAGAAATCGCAAAACTGATGAAAGCAAATCTTGATATCAATAATAAGAACACCCTTGATCTCATCAATCGAATGAAAGAAAGTGCAAATAGAAACACTCTTATTTCAGAAGAAGTTTCTTTACTTCGATCTGAAATGCATAAAATCATTGAAATCGTCAACGTGATTAGCAACATTTCCTCTCAGACGAATTTGCTCGCTTTAAATGCTTCCATCGAAGCTGCTAGAGCTGGAGAAGCTGGAAAAGGTTTTGCAGTCGTCGCTGAAGAAGTCCGTAAACTTGCAGAGCAATCCAACGAATCTTCAGAGGGCATTAGCAGAATGATTGACGATATTGTACGAAAAACTGAAGCCATTACTTCAAAAATTTCAGACGAAGTTAAAAATGCCAATGATAACGTTAAATTTGCAGATGAATCTAATGAGCTTTTAACTGTAAGCTATGAGTCTGTAGATAACACTCTTTCGATAATTCGCGATATTATTCATCAAATTGATCATCAAACCAGCTCTACTGAAGACGTCTATAAACTGATAAAAAATATTTCAGAAGAAAGTCAACAAGTCACTGCAAATATCGAAGAAACCGCAGCACTTACTGAAGTTCAGTTGATTAGTTTAAGTACCATCGTCTCTTCCCTTGACAATCTTTTAGGGATCTCAAACGCACTTGGTTTGGTCGTAAACGAATATAAAAAAGGCTTAAAAATAAACGATGCTGTCAAACAGAAAATTAATGCTTCTCTAAAAATGTTAAAGGGCGAAGCCGATTCAATGGGCAAAGCTGGCATACAAACCATAACCAAAGGACAATTGGCTAATCTTAAAGCAAAATCCCCAGATTACGAATTACTTGCCCTACTCGACCGCGAAGGTATGGCTTTCGTATTCTCTCAGGACACAGGTGCAAGTCGAATTGATGCTTCTCATCGTCCTTTCTTCAAACACAGTATCAAAGGTGAGGATTACGTTTCAGAGCCTTATATTTCCTCTCTAACAGAAGATTATTGCATCAGTGTTGCAACACCGATTAGAAGCAATTCGGAAATTGTAGGCGTCATCGTACTCGATGTAACCCTATAAAGGTAATTATTTATTAATTTATATCTTAAGACGCCGAATCTTCAGATTTTACAACAAGCGAATTTGAGGCCAAATAATTAAGGTGCAGAACCATTAAGGATTCTGCACCTTTTCATTATAACTTCTGATAAATACAAACCTCACTTACCTCATCCATCTCTTCAAGTTTCACCTTAACGACTTCTTTGCTAGAGGTTGGTAGGTTTTTACCGACATAATCTGGACGAATTGGAAGCTCTCTATGACCACGGTCTACAAGTACTGCTAGCTGAATCATACTCGGTCTACCAAAATCTATGATTGCATCCATAGCCGCTCTTACCGTTCTCCCTGTATAAATAACATCATCCACTAGGATGACGATCTTTCCATCAATCTTAAAATCAACCTGTAAACCACGCACATCAGGCTCATAGCTTTTCAAGGATAAGTCATCTCGGTATAAAGTAATATCTAACTCACCAACAGGTAACGATATGCCTTCAATTTTTTCTATTTTAGAGGACAAGCGATGTGCTAAAGGTACGCCCCTAGATTTAATTCCGATTAAGACGATATCTTCAATCCCTTTGTTTTTTTCGATTATTTCATGTGCAAGACGTGTTAATGAACGATCAATCATTTTATCATCTAGTAGTTTCGCTTTAAATTCCATTTTGGACCTCCATTATTTTAAAGATTGGCACTTTTTAATTAACTCTTGGAAATACTCTGGAAGCTCAGATTCAAATGTCATTAGCTCACCTGTTGAAGGATGAATAAAACCGAGCATTTTTGCATGTAGTGCTTGTCCATCGTGCTTAACGCGCTCACTCTTAGCACCATATACAGGATCACCTAAAATCGGATATCCCAGCATTGCCATGTGCACTCTTATCTGATGGGTTCTGCCGGTTTCAAGTCGTAATTTAACGAGTGTATGATATTTAAAACGCGTTATCACTTCATAATGTGTTACAGCCTCTCTCCCACCTTGAAGAATACACATTTTTTTCCTGTCCTGTGGGTGTCTGCCAATTGGTGCATTTATCGTTCCATTGTCGTCTTTTACTACGCCATTGACGATAGCGACATATTCTCTAAGTGAACTCTTATCCTTAAGTTGAGCCGCTAAGGACTCATGTGCTTTATCATTTTTTGCGATCATCAGTAAGCCCGATGTGTCTTTATCAATCCGATGAACGATCCCAGGTCGTATCACACCATTGATTGATGAAAGACGTTCAGAGAAGTACATCAACGCATTGACCAACGTACCTGAATAATTTCCAGGAGCAGGATGTACCACCATTCCCTGAGGTTTATTCACGACGATCACATCCTCATCTTCATAAACGATCTCCAGAGGAATATTTTCTGCCTCAATTTTTAATATTTCTGGATCTGGTATGATGATTTCTACCTCATCATCCACTTTAACAATTTGCTTTTTTACTTGGCAGATGGAACCGTTTATAGAAACGCGATCCTCTGAAATTAACTTTTGAATATAATTCCTTGATAAGTCTGCCATTTCTTGACTCAAAAAAACATCTAGTCGCAAGGGCTCATTGTCATTTATCAAAGTTATTTTATTGGATAATTGTCCCATTTCTTCACCTCAACGTCTTTCTATTATAACTATTATCAAACATTTAATCAATTTATTACAATAAAAATGCATACTTCTTTTTTGTTTTTGGTATAATAAGAAAATCAGTAATAACAGTATAAACAACCTTGGAGGATCCATGGATCAACATAGAATTAAAAAAATTATTCACATTGCTACACATACAGGTAAAATCATGCTACAAAATGGCGCTGAAACCTATCGGGTGGAAGATACCGTTCAAAGAATGGCTGAATCTAGAGGTTTATCAGAAGTAAACGTTTTTGTTATACCAACAGGCATTATTATTAGCGCGACTTATAACGATACGACGATTAGCCTTTTAGAGCGTGTGAATCCTGAGGGGATCGATCTTGAGTGCATTGATAGAGCTAATGCATTTTCAAGGGAGTTTACTACAAGCGAAATGACCCTTGAGATGGCTGAGAAAAAAATACAAGAACTCAATACACCACCGCGATTTAAAAAGTGGATTAGAGTACTTTCTAGTGGTATGGGGGGCGGCTTTTTCATCTTGATGTTTGGCGGTACTTATGTAGAGTTCCTAATCGGTTATCTCGCTTCAGCATTAACTGTATTATGGATGGAAGCACTGGATAGTAAGCATCTTAACTTCTTTATAAAAAATATTTTAGGTGGGTTTGCTGCAGCACTCTTTGGTGTTGTATTTGTTATGTTTCTCGAGAATTTCGGTATTAATGCCTCCATCAATACAGTCATAATCGGACCATTAATGACCTTAGTTCCTGGTGTGTCACTTACCAATGGTATTCGTGATCTGATCTCAGGTGAGCTTCTTGCTGGAAGTGCCAAAATTATGGAAGCACTCTTTATTGCAATTGCGCTTGCGTTTGGTGTGGGTATGGTACTTCAATTTAGTTTAAAATTCATCTCTTAGGAGTTTATTATGGTTTATGTTGCACAGGCATTTTACTCTTTTTTAAGTGTGGTTGGATTTTCTGTCCTGTTTAATCTACCTAGACGCTTAATCATAGCAGCGAGTTGTTCAGGAATGATTGGTTGGTTGCTATATTTCTTTTTTCAATCGATTCAGTCCGCCAATTTTATCTTACCTGCATTTGCTGGATCTATCGCAGTGGGATTGGTCGGTGAAATCCTTGCGGCGGTTAAAAAACATCCAGCTACTCTTTTTACAATCCCAGGAATAATCCCTTTTGTTCCAGGTTATGGAATCTACTATACCATGCTCCATATTGTAGAAAAGGATTTTGATTCCGCCTTAACCACTGGCGCTGAGTCATTATTTATCGCCATCTCAATTGCATGTGGGATCGTACTTGCTACATCATTTGTAAGAATCATTCGTCCAAACTTAGATAAATGGTTAATAAAAATTTTAGGACATTAAGTCCTCAGATTTTACTAAATGCAAGATAGTGGATCAATTAAAAAAGCGAAGTAGATGGTTTTCATCCACTTCGCTTTATTTTATTATCAGATCAAATTTTGATAGTTTAAAGGTTACACCTTTTGAGTATTCCGCTATTACGAATGTATTGAGTCGAAATCTACATGGTGTTTATTTTGGAGGCATTACCATTGCCTTTCCATCGATAACAAGTTCACCATGTTGGTTCGTACATGTCGTTCTTAAAATCAGTCTGTTCTTTTCTACTATTCTTTCGATAACTTCAACTTTTGCTTCAATTGTGTCGCCAAATCTTACTGGTTTTTTAAAGCTCAACTCTTGTGATAAATAAATTGTCCCTGGACCTGGTAAGTGAACACCTAAAACTGTTGAAATAAAGCTTGCAGTTAACATACCATGAGCGATTCTCTCTTTAAACATTCCTTTTTCCGCTTCTACTGCATTAACGTGTGCAGGATTAAAATCGCCACTAATGCCAGCGTACATATAAACGTCGGACTCGGAAATTGTTTTAGTAAAGCTTGCAGTATCTCCAACCTGTATTGTATCTATCGTTTTAAGCATGAAAAGCCTCCTATTTTAAGCGATTATAAACGTAAACCACCGTTTACAGATAAATTATGTCCTGTAACAAATGAAGATTCATCACTTGCTAAGAATAATACAGCATTTGCGATTTCTTGAGGTTCTCCTAATCTGCCTAACATCGTTTTAGCTCTAATTGGATCTAAAACTTTATCAGGTACAGTTTTCATCATTTCAGTATTTACATAACCAGGCGCAACTGAGTTAACTCTAATTGCTTCGCCTTTTCTTGAGAATTCTTTTGCCCATGTCTTCGCAAGACCAATAACGCCAGCTTTTGTTGCAGCATAATTTGATTGTCCAATATTGCCGTATTCACCAACTACTGAAGCGATGTTTACGATTGAACCTTTCTTTTGCTCTAACATAACAGGTGCGATTGCTTGTGTTAAATTGAAAACGCCTTTTAGGTTAACGTCTATAACAAGGTCCCACATTTCTTCAGTCATTTTGTTAATTAATGCATCTCTAGTGATCCCAGCATTGTTAACCAATACATCAATGTGTCCATATTTCTTTACAACATCCGCAACAAACTGTTCAATATCTGTACGTTTCGTTACGTTAAGCTTGTATCCTTCAACGTTTTCACAAGTGTAAGCTAAATCGGACATATCCACAGCAACTACTTGTGCACCTTCTCTGGCAAACGTTTCACAAATACATCTACCAATGCCTTGAGCGCCACCGGTTACAACAGCAACCTTACCTTCAAGTCTTTTCATTTCAAACCTCCTAAAATCCCATTGAAATATTGTCGACATAAAATATTGCAATTTTTATGCCAACTCCTCTGAAGAATCGGCCATCAGAACAAAAAAAAATATGTATATCTGTCATTTTTTCCTGTTCATTTGATGGAACAAATTATACAATACTATTATAACACAACGATAATTATTTGGAGGTAAAAATGGCTAATAATATCAATAATGAGAAAATTAACGCATTTTTAGATTATTTTAACAATACAGGACGCTCATCAGTTGAATTTCTAGTGGATGGTATCGGTTGGTTAATTCTACTTAAAGAGAACATCGAAATCGTGTCTGACAACTGGTTTGCTTCAACTAAGTACAGTGCATCAACTGTAAAAATCCTTGAACCCGAAACATCTAGCTTGATCTGCTTTACAAATATCTACCAAAAGAACTTAACTTTTACAGAAAATGCAAACAACGTTAAGTACAACATGCTTTTCGATGAAATCTGTATTTTTGTCGATAAGATTGTTGCATTTCATTAAAAATTTCATTTGTAAGCATGTTATCGGATGCATATAAAAAGCTTGGTTTCATAAGAAACCAAGCTTTAATTTATTCAAATTTCGCTTGTTGTAAAATCTGAGGATTTGATATCAAAAGATGTTATATTTATCATGACATAATACTATGCTACATCGCCATCTCAGCAATCTTAGCAAGTGGACTACGTTCAACTTGTTTTAGAGTAACATGTCCAGAGAGCTCATAAGGTTTCATTTTTTCTATCGTATAAACCAAACCATTTGATTTGGCGTCTACAAGCACATTATCAATTTGATTGTCACTTGGATCCCCTATGAAAACAAACTTAGATCCAAAACCCGCACGAGTTAACATGAGTTTAGCCAAATGCGGCGTAATTTCCTGTGCCTCATCAACGATAACTAAGGCATCTGTCAAAGTCCGCCCTCTCATGTAAGTGAAGGTCTTTGTTTCTATGACGCCATATTTTCTATATTGCTCGATAAAGTCTTCCACACTAAACTCAGGCTTTTCTGAGTAGACGATGTGTCTGCCTTTTCCCAAATTTTCCTTTTGTTTTTTGATGACCTTTTGATCAACCAAGTTCTCAATTGCATCATAGAAGCTACCCATCCACGGACGTAATTTTTCTTCTTCAGTACCCGGTAAATAACCAATATCATTTCCAGCTGGTACCACAGGTCTCACAAACACAATTTTACGATATTGTCCTTGTTCGATTGCCTTTTGAAGTGCTACCGCAGTAGCTAAAATCGTCTTACCAGACCCAGCACCACCTGAAATAGTAACAAAATGAACCTCAGGATTCATAAGTAGTTCATAAGCCATTTTTTGCTCTCTATTAATAGGTGTTAGCCCCCAAGAAACTTCATTTTGATATTTAAGAGGTACAATTTTTTTACCATCGTAACGTGCTAAAATTTCATGATTCTCTCGATCCAAACTCTTTACATGAATGAACTGATTTGGAAATAAAGGTTCATCAAAAAAACCTTTGGGATCGAGTCCACCACTATAAATTTGGTCAATCTCTTTACTATAAAGCAGTTTTTCAATATAGCCTTTATAGAGCTCGTCTGTATCAATCTTATCATTTTGATAATCTTGAATCTCAAGACCTATCGCATCGCCTTTTATAGCCATATATAGATCCTTTGTTACCAATACGGTTTGTGTAGGTTCATAGATGCGTTGTAACTGTTTGGCAACCGCTAATATCTTGGTATCATTTTTTGAGAAATCTAGGCCATCAGGTAAATTCGTAAAATCCATATGATTGAGTTCAATTCGAAGCGTACCACCAGTGTCAAGTACAACGCCATCAGAAAGTGACCCCTTTTGACGAATATTACTGAGCTCACGTGCCGCTGATCTAGCATGATAACCAACTATGCCTTCTCTTTTCTTAAGATGATCTAATTCTTCGATGCAAATAATAGGAATAATCACATGGTTATCTTCAAACTTGTAAAAACACTGAGGGTCATGAATCATAACATTTGTGTCTAAGATAAAATTCTTAACCATATTCGCCTCCTAAATTGGGATAGTTATAATATAGCATACTTGGATTTTTACATTATTTGAAGCATATTAACTTTTTGTTAAACCCTTAAATAAAGCGATTCATTTTATTACTTAATCAGTTTTTCTACTGATTTAGCATAGATTTGCGCACATTTAATCATTGCGTTCAAATCAAAATACTCATCTGTTTGATGAGCAACCTTTTCTTGACCTGGAAATGCTGGACCAAATGCTACGATATTTTTCATTGATCTCGCATAAGTTGCACCACCTGAAGCTATAGGTTCACCTGACAAACCGGTTTCTTCAACATACACTTGTGTTAAAGTTTGAATTAGTTCCGAGTCCTTCTCTATATACAAAGGTGCCAAATAATCGAGTTCTTCATATACCAACCCGTATTTTTCAGCAACTCTCGTTATACCATCAACGATAAATTTCTTATCCACAGTTACTGGTATACGCGCATCGATGCCTATGGTTTCGCCGAAGCTTGATAAATCAATCTGATTAACGGAAAAAGTTAATTTACCTGAAGGTTCATCTTGGCAATTACCAAATAATAACTCACCATTATAAGTAAACGCAATCTTTTCACTTAGAAATGCAATCATGGGCGATTCTGTTCCTATTTCCTTTAGTGCCATCGCCATTCTCACAATTGCATTAACTCCAGCGTTTGGCTTAGCTGAATGTGCACTTTTACCGATGACGAAAAGTTCTTCTTCTTCAAGCTCGTGATCAAACCCCATTTTCTTAAGTTGTTTTTCGAGGCGATAGATATGATCACCATGATAAGAGGCAGATTCTGGAACTGCGTTCATGGCAGTACCGCCTCTTACTCTAAGCTCAGATTTCTGATCTGATTTTAATCGGAATTGTAATAAGCCTTTCTCAGCAAATACAACAGGAAAGTTTGCATCAGGTGTAAAACCAGCAACAGGGTTTTCTTCTCTTGTAGAATATCTACAGATGCCTCTCCAGCCTGTTTCTTCGTCAGTACCAATAATAATTCTCACTCTTTTATTAAACTGTGCTCCCGCATCAATTACAGCCTTCACACCATAAATTGCAGCGATAAGTGGACCTTTATCGTCTATTGCTCCTCTGCCATAGATTTTACCATCTTCAATTTCACCACCATAAGGGGCGTGCTTCCAGTTACTTGCATCACCTTCAGATACGACGTCAATATGCCCTAATATGGCAACCATTTCGTCACCATCACCGTACTCGGCGTATCCATAGTAGCCTTCAGGATCATAATAAGTTTTAAAGCCTAGTCTTTCACAGATTTCTAGAGTCTTTTTTAATGCCGCATCAATTTGCTTTCCAAAAGGTTTCACTTCATCTAACTCATCAAGTACACTTGGAATCTCTAATAATTCCACCAAAGCTGAAATCATTTCCTTTTGATTATCAACCACCTTATTACGAACCATCATAACCAACGCCCCCTTATCCTTGTGTAGCAACTAGCTGTTTTAATAATATATAACCTATCTCGTGGCGGTAAATCAACAATTTGTGTCAATAGTATAATTATTTTTAATCACAGCAATATAAACTAAAAAAATTCGCAATATTAAGTTCTTCAGACGTCGGTCCTCGGCATAGCCTGCGGAGCGTCTTACGAATTCAATATTGCGAATTTTATATACATTTTAATTTAAACTAAAAATAACTTAGTTCTTAGTGACGAATACGCCAACTTCATGTCCGTTGAGTTGGTGCATTTCGTATGGTTGCTCTTGACCAGCGACTAGAGCTGTTGCCAATGTTTCTGATTTGATGTACTCCGCATACGCTTCTACTGCATTAGCAAACGCTTCTGGCGCTTGGTAGTAGATTGTAATTTGATCCATCATTTCATAGTCATTTGCTTTTCTCATTTGTTGAACTCTTGAGATCAGCTCTCTTGCATAACCTTCAGCGATAAGTTCATCAGACAACTGCGTATCAAGGATAATAAAACGGTTGTTTTCCATTTTAACAGTAAACCCTTCCTTGGCATTGATGTTGATGAGAACGTGCTCTGCGGTTACTTCAAACGGATTACCTTCAAGTGTAATCATGACACTTTCGCCACCATCAAGCTTCATTGCATAAACTTGTGGGTCAAGCTTATTAAGCTCAGCAGTAAACGCACCCATACCTTTACCGATGATTGGTCCAAGTACTTTAAAGTTCGGTTTAAGTTGGAAATTCATGTAGTTTGGAAGATTGTTAGTAAACTCAACATGTTTTACGTTAAGCTCTTCCATTAAAAGTTCCACTAAATCGCCGATTAATTCTTCATACTTACCATCTACGATGATTTCGTTGATTGGTTGTCTTACTTTGATTTTAACCGATTCACGAGCAGATCTGCCTAATGTCGTAAGATCTCTTACAAGGTCCATTCTAGACTCTACGCGTAGGTCAATTAATGACTCAACCACCTCAGGGTATTGACTAACGTGTACCGAAGCCTCTCCAGTTAAGTTTCTGTAGATTTCTTCAGTGATGAACGGTGCAAAAGGTGCAGCCAATTGACAGACAGTAATTAGAACTTCATTAGTCGTATTATAAACTGATTTTTTATCCTCTGTTAATTCAGAATCCCAGAATCTTCTTCTCGATCTTCTGATGTACCAGTTTGATAAATCTTCACTTACAAACTCTTGAATCTTTCTTACTGCTTTAGTCATATCAAACACATTTACGTCTTCACGCACTGCTTTGATCAATGAGTTCAGTTTAGATAATATCCATCTGTCAAGTTCTGGACGGTCTTCTGGTTTAACATAGAAGCTGTTAACATCGATCTTATCTGTATTTGCATATAATGTGAAGAAGTTATAAACGTTCTTGATTGTACCAAAGAACTTAGAATTAACTTCAATCAAACCATCTTCGTCAAATTTGGTTGGCGTCCATGCTGGTGAAACGTAGTACAAGTACCATCTCACGACGTCTGCACCGTATTTGTTTAAAAGTTCAAAGGCATCTACGCCATTACCTCTTGATTTAGACATTTTCTTACCAAACTTATCTAAGATCAGGTCGTTAACTAGTACATTTTTATATGGTGATTTGCCCATTACAAACGTACTGATTGCGATCAATGAGTAGAACCAGCCTCTCGTTTGATCGATCCCTTCACAGATGAAATCAGCCGGATAGAGCGAGTCAAAGATTTCTTTGTTTTCAAATGGGTAGTGATGTTGTGCAAATGGCATAGAACCACTGTCGAACCAACTGTCGATAACATCAGGCACTCTGTTCATCGTACCGCCACATTTATCACATTTTAAGTGAACGTCATCCACATAAGGTCTATGCAGCTCAATATCTGTCGTGATCGTCTCAACTGCACGATCAACAAGTTCTTGTCTAGATCCAACTGAAGTGGTATGTCCACAGTCACATCGCCAAATATTAAGCGGCGTTCCCCAATATCTACTTCTAGAAATTGCCCAGTCATTTAAGTTCTCTAGCCAGTTGCCAAATCTTTTTTCACCCACATAGTCAGGATACCAATTAACAGAATTGTTATTTTCGATTAATTGATCTTTTAATTTTGTCATCTCAATATACCAGCTAGGTTTTGCGTAGTATAAAAGAGGTGTACGACAACGCCAGCAGTGTGGATAATTGTGATCCATTCTCTGACGTTTGAAAAGCTTGTTGTTTTCTGCAAGCCAAGTAACGATTTCTGGGTCTGCATCGATAACAAATGTGCCTTTCCAAGGTGTTTCTGTGTATTTACCTTCTTCATCAACTGGTTGTAAAACTGGTAAATTGTATCTTACGCCTGTGTTGTAGTCATCTTCACCAAATGCAGGTGCCGTATGAACAATACCAGTACCGTCTTCTACTGTAACGTAGTCTGCGCAAGTAACGAAGAAAGCTTTTTTCTCAGTGTTAACAAATGGCATGATTTGCTCATACTCTACGTACTCCAAATCCTTACCTTTCATTTCTTCAAGAACTTCAAATTCACCTTCTAATACTTTTGGTGCAAGGTTTTTCTCGATGTAGTAAACTTCATCGTTGTATCTTACTTTTACATAGGTTTCATTTGGATTTACAGTTAATGCAACGTTTGATGCAAGTGTCCACGGTGTCGTAGTCCAAACTAGGAAATACTCATCTGCATCTTTGCGCTTAAATTTAACATAGACTGTAACGGTTTTAATTTCTTGATAGCCTTGCGCAACCTCATGTGATGCAAGACCCGTTCCGCAGCGTGGACAGTAAGGTAAAATCTTATGTCCTTCGTAGATTAAACCTTCTTCGAAGAATTTGTTAAGGATCCACCACTCAGTTTCGATATAGTCGTTTTCAAGCGTAATATATGGGTGATCAAGGTCGATGAGGTATGCCATTTTTTTCGTCATTTCTCTCCAAGCATCTTCATACTCGAAAACAGATGAACGACATTGATGGTTAAAATTCTCAATACCATATGCTTCAATTGCTGATTTATCATTTAATTTAAGTCTTTTTTCAACTTCAATTTCAACTGGAAGTCCATGTGTATCCCATCCTGCTTTACGTTTAACTTGATAGCCTTGCATGGTTTTAACACGGCACACTGAATCTTTAAGGGCACGTGAAATAACGTGGTGAATTCCAGGTCTACCATTTGCAGTAGGCGGTCCTTCATAAAAAATAAATGCAGGTTTTCCTTCTCTGCTATCAACACTTAACTTTAATAAGTCGATGTCTTCCCAATAATCTCTGACGAGTTTTTCGTTGTCTGCCACTGCATTTTTAGCCAATTCTTTGTAGCTCATCTTAGTCATCCTTTCAATCCGTATTTCAAAAAAATAAAAATCCCATAGCTTGCGCTATGGGACGAATAAACCGTGGTACCACCCAAATTTCACTCATACGAGTGCTTCATTCATGATAACGGTATTTAACCGGTTCTCGCTACTGTAAGTTCACAAGAACAACTATGGGTGATATTCATTATAAAGCGCCATGTCAATTCTCACCAACCATTGACTCTCTGAATGGATTTATAATTACTCGTCCCAATTTTAGTTTATGTCTTATTAGTTTTTTATAATTATAGCTGAATATAGATAAAGCGTCAACAGTATTTGTTACTCAGCCATTGTATCATCAAGTGCTTTAAGCTGATTTTCAACCAGCATTTTGAAGCGCATCTGGAAAGATTGTAATGCATGCTTTGCTTCTTCATGTCTCTTAATTACTGTAAGTACTTCGTTATTTGCATCACTGATGATGGATTTCGCTTGATCATCTGCTTTTTGAATAATAAAGTCCGCTTTTTCATGTGCTGACTTGATCATATCTTCAGAAGTACGCTGAGCTAGAATCATCGCTTCATTGATGGTTTTTTCCATCACTTGATAACGATCAAGCTGCTTTTCCATTTCACTGATTTTTGCTGTGGTTTCGATGTTGACCTGTATTAATTCTTCCATACTTCTAACGATTAATGCGAGGTATTCTTCCACTTCTACTTCGTTATAACCACGTAAACTCTTTGAAAACTGTTTGTTTTGTATATCAAGTGGTGTCAACATACTTCTTCCCCCTTATCGCTTATAAAGTGATAAAATCACTCTTATTCTCTCTTTTTTAGTAGTACCTTCTATTGAATTCAAAACCATTCTTCCAAATCCACGAACGGAGATCATATCGTTTTGATCTAACTGATGGTCTGTTTTCGCACAAATTTGATGGTTCACTTTAACGCGTTCAGATTCGATAAGCTTTTGTGTTTCTGATCTTGATAAGTTATAACCAGCTGCGATAATGGCATCCAATCTTAAACTTTTAACTGTGGTCATCGTCTCTTTCGTATCGACGCATTTTTCAGTTGCTTGCTCTAGCGGTATGCGATTGATCGATACAGCTGCGCGACCCACTTGTTCAAGATGCATGCATATATAATCTTCAAGCTCTTTCGAAACCAATACTTGTGCGCAATTGTCTGTTATAACGATATCGCCGATTTTTTCGCGTTTGATTCCCAGTGCCATGAGTGCGCCTAAAACGTCCTTGTGTTCAATTTTATTAAACTTAGTATTATAAGTTATCTCAAGTAGGCCAACGCTGTTATGAGGCAACACAGGCTCTGAATACTCAGTTCTAAAAATGAGCTTTGCCCGTTCGGCACCATTAAATCCACCAAACTTTTCACAAATGATTTCATCTGCATATTTCGAAGCCATTTGCTCAAAGCAGTAGATCAGATCTGGAGTCAAAAAATCGCTGATATTGGTTTCAAAATATGCCTCAGTATCGACCAGATTGTCTAAGGTTTTTAGAAACAATCCATCAGCATCGATAAATGAAGCATATTGTTTGAGTATTGCATTTTTATTTATCATTATAAAGATAAAACGATACCCATTAGAACCTGTAATAAAATTAATGCGACAAGCGGACTAAAATCCACCATATTACCGCCAATTTTAAGTTTAAATAACAGATTTCTAATTGGACTTAGAATAGGTTCTGTAATCTGGATCAAAAATTTCATAATTGGATTTCTTGGGTCGCGAATAAACCAAGATAAAATTGCTCTACCAAATATGAGATATAAAATAACTTGTAAAAAATAATAGATTGCTACTTTAAGCTCTAACATACTTCCCCTTTCAATTACTCACGAAGCCAATTGTTAATTGGTGTTTCGGTTTTATTAATGACGTCTCCTGTTATGTCTACATTTTGAGGTGCTAATATGAAGATCCCTTTAGCAACTTGCTGAATATGACCATCTAATGCATATAGAGCACCTGAGCAAAAGTCAAAAATCTTACGACCTAGATCTTTATCTAAATCAGAAATGTTCATGACAACTGGTCTTCTGCTCTTAAGTGTATCGACGATATTCGTTGATTCTTCAAAACTCTTAGGATTAAACAGCACCACATTCATTTGTGCATTTGAGTGGATGTTTAAGATTTTATTAGAAGTTTTAATCGTGTTCATCGATTTGTTCGATGCGTCTGAAATAGCATTTAAAGTCATGTTCGTTTCTTCAGTTTCAAGGTCTGTTCTCTTCATATCTTGATAGAAATCTTCAGTTCTATCTTCAGCTTCTTCATGTGAGTCAACACCCCAGAAAAACTTAATCTTGTCAATAAAGCGATCCGCCATTTATATGCCTCCTCTTAGGATTTAATAATTTCTATTACCATAAATTCTTGTACCCACACGAATCATGTTTGCGCCTTCTTCAATTGCTACGCCAAAGTCACCCGACATACCCATTGACAGATATTTTGCTGCCACATTATCGATTTTAATATCATCAAGGCGATCAAAGAGTCCTTTCATCACCTTAAAGTCATCTCTTAAAGTTTCTGGATCATCGACAAAAGGTGCGATGTTCATAAGTCCACAAACTTTGATGTTCTTAAGATTGCCTATTTCTTTTATAAGATCGATTACATTTTCAGGTGACACGCCAAACTTTTGAGTTTCATCAGCGACATTGACTTGAATCAGAACTTCTTGTACTTTTCCAATCTTTTGTGCACGAGATGATATCTCCTCAGCCAATTTGAGACTGTCCACCGAATGAATTAAATCAACCTTATCAATTATATATTTTACTTTATTTGTTTGTAAATGTCCAATCAGATGCCATTTAACGCCTTTTGTCACTTGATCATATTTTCTAGTAATCTCTTGTACTTTATTTTCACCGATATCGGTTATCCCATATGCGATGGAAGCGTTCATAACATCTGCTTCGTAAGTCTTTGTAACGCCTATGAGTGTTATTTCATCTCTATTTCTCGAAGCTCTTTTACAAGCTTCATTAATTTCTAATTCTAGTGCTTCCAGTTGAGTCTTTAAATAACTTAACGCCACTGCTTGCCTCCACAATTATTTAATTCTATCGCCTGCCTTATATTGACTTGCGCCTCGAACAACCTCTTGATTTTGTTTGATGCTTCTAACGATCCCTTTGGCTTGATCAAAGTATTGTTCATTATAAACGATTGCAGACTCATCATCGTAGCCGAGTATTTTAACAGGTGTGAAAACCAGTTTTCGTTCTTTGTCTACAACATAAACACCGATTTGACCATCGATATTGACGATAGAGTCCATTTCAATCTTTAATCCTCTATAGTTTTCTCTAACGATGCTACAGTTGATGATTCTGCGGTTAAAGAAGCTATCAAAACCTTCGCGTAGTTGGATGACAGCAACTGCATTTTGATCATTTGTAAAAACGTCGTAAATGTCACCTTCTAGGCTTTTTCCATCGATAACAACTGTAATTTTCTGAACGTTTTTATAGGTCTCAATTTCTTCATTAGATACAATGGCTGCTATAAAGTAGTTGACATTATCAACGATTTTAAATAATTTATCCTTCGGTTTTACAGTAGCGTGGACCAATGAGGTTTCATTTAGTACCAAAGAACTAATCTCATCATAGTTGATGTTATACAAGTTATCAATAGTCAGAAAGTCCTCATATCCGTCTGTTTTATAGGTTAAGATGCCACTTGCAGGCGCATAGATCGCTTGTTTCTGTCCTTCTAAAAGGATGCCTTCGCCAATTGTCTTTTCTGCATAAGATGCCGTTCTATTTGACAAGAACTTGTTTTCGGTTTGCAATTTCTCCAATCGATCTAGCTTTTGAATTAATTGTTGCTTTAAAACGGGAATTTCATCAAACTGCTTTGCATTCATACTAAATATAATCTGATTTTTTAATGTAGTGATATCGTATTCAAGGGAGTTGTAATCGAACTCAATTTTTTTACGATTTTCTTCACGCTCATCGGCAGCAGCTTCTTCTGATGCTGTACCATCATTATATATTTCAGCGATTTGATGGTTTTTCGTTACAACTTCACCCTCGTTTGCGAAATAAGTGATTTTGCCTGTTAAATTGGTATCGACAATCAACTCATTTCTCAGTACCAATGCAGAATACTGATTCTCAATATTAAGGTTACCTACCTCAACCAAATAGGTTGATTGTTCATTATAAAATAAGTCTAATCCTAACCTTATGACAAAATAGAAAAAAATACCGGCAACTGCTAGGCTTACCACTATTCTGCCATATTTTGGCCGTCGCTTTTTACGTTTCTTAATCGCCATAATTTACCTCATCATGCGAATTATTTCCAACCGTCTAAGTTAGTAGCATAATCATCGAGTTCGTGTTTTCTTTGACGCGTCATCAAATGACCCACTGCATCTCTTGCGTTTTTACCTTCATATAGAACGCGATAGAGCTCAGTCGTAATTGGCATCTCAATATTGTAGCGTTCTTTTAAAAGATATGCTGCTTTAATTGTAAAAGCACCTTCCACGACCATACCGATTTCCTTAGTTGCTTCTTCAAGTGGTTTACCTTGTCCAAGTAAAATCCCACAGCGTCTATTTCTACTGTGCATACTGGTACACGTAACGATCAAGTCTCCTACACCTGTTAAGCCTTTAAATGTTTCCATGTTAGCGCCCATTTCATTACCTAATGTTGCAATTTCCTTTATACCTCTTGTAATGAGTGCCGCCTTCGCGTTGTCACCATAACCTAAACCATCACTGACGCCAGCACCAAGAGCAATGATATTCTTAAGTGCACCACTGATTTCCACACCAATAACATCAGGGTTGGTATAGACGCGCATGTAGTCATTTGAAAACAAATCTTGAACCAGTTCAGCAGCCACTCTTGACTTTGATGCAGAGACTAAAGCTGTCGGCAGTTTCAAAGCCACTTCTTCAGCATGAGATGGCCCAGATAAGACAACAAATGTAGCGCCTGGCAATAGTCGCTCAGTGATTTGTGACATGGTCTCAAGTCCATCTAAATCTATTCCCTTTGAAACATTAACTAAGATGGAACTTTGATCGATATATTTATCTTCAATTAAAGATTGAAGTGTTTTGCTATATTGTTGAGACGGTACAGAAAACAAGATCAATTCTGCGTCTTGAAAAGCTTCTTCTTTATTATTTGTAAATGTAATCGCCTCTGGAATCATGATTTCAGGAAGATATTTTACATTTTTATGTGTTCGGTTAATTTCATCTATTTGTTCTTTATTTCTTGCCCATACTTTAACTTGGTGACCATTTTCATTTAGTACCATAGAAAGTGCTGTACCCCAGCTTCCGGCAGCAATGACAGTTACTCTCAAATTGTCCTCCTTGCGATGAATCAGTTGTTTCAATCTAACCTACATTATACCACACAATAATGCTAATCTCCATCTTCCTCATCACTATCGTCATCATCATCGTCGTCATCATCATAGTCATCATCATCTTCTTCTTCATCTTCATCGAAAATATCCCAAGGATTTTGCCGAATGAGTGGATTGCCCTCATCATCTTCATCTTCAATTAAATCATCATCCAAATCGTCCTCAGGTCTTGGCCCTTCATCATAAGGTAATTCCACTTTTGCCTCCAACTTTTTTGTCTAATTACAATTCTAAAAAAAGGCACAGTCAAACTGCGCCTATATTGATAAAATTACTCGCCACCTCTTGGTTTTACCTTAAATACAATTGGCGTTCCTTCATAATTGAAATTTTTTCTTATTTGATTTTCCAAATATCTCACATAAGAGAAATGTGCTAATTCCCTTTCATTTACAAAGAGTACAAATGTAGGTGGCTTAACAGAAGCTTGTGTTGCATAATAAATTTTTAGTCGCTTACCTTTATCAGAAGGCACCTGATTCAGTGCAATTGCTTCATTGATAATATCATTTAATACACCCGTTGAAATACGAAGCGCATGGTTGTTGTTCACATACACGGCTTGTTCTAGTAACTGCATCAGTCTTTGTCCAGTGAGTGCAGAGACAAATGCCACAGGTGCATATGACATAAATGGAAACTCTTCTCTAATGCGTTTTTTAAACTCATTAAATGTGTGATTGTCCTTTTCGATAGCATCCCACTTATTAACGACAAATATAGAAGCTTTACCTGCTTCGTGCGCATATCCTGCTACTTTTTTATCCTGTTCAGTGATGCCTTCATTTGCATCGATTAAAATAAAACAGACATCTGAACGTTCTATCGCTGCTATCGTTCTGAGTACACTGTATTTTTCGATGGATTCATTGACCTTCGATTTTCTTCTAAGACCAGCAGTGTCGATTAAAACAAATTTTTGATCTTGATAAGTGAAAGGTGTATCGATCGCATCACGCGTCGTCCCTGCTATAGGTGAAACGATAACCCTGTTTTCGCCAATTATTTTATTCACCATTGAAGATTTACCGACATTTGGTTTTCCAATCAAAGCGATTTTTATAGTATCGTCGTCCTCTTCAAGAACATCGTTGCTTGGAAATAAAGCGACGATATCATCTAATAGATCACCAAGTCCCATGGCATTAACCGATGAAATCATCACCGGTTCACCAAGACCTAAAGTATAATAATCATAAAAATGATCTGGTTTTTTATATTGATCGATTTTATTTAATACTAAAACAACTGGCTTTTTTGACACTCTTAACATATGTGCAATCTCTTCGTCTGCGGTCGTATAAGTGTGCTTGCCATCGCATACGAATACGATAACATCAGCCGTATCGATTGCGATTTGTGCTTGATCTCTCATTTGAGATAATATGATATCGGTCGATGAGGGTTCAATACCACCTGTATCGATCATGATAAACTTATGTGTTAACCACTCACAATCCGCATAAACTCTATCTCTTGTTACACCAGGAGTATCCTCAACGATGGATATTCTAGCACCAGCGATTCTATTAAAAAAAGTCGATTTTCCGACATTCGGTCGCCCAACGACAGCAACTATTGGTTTTCTATACATTATTTACCTCCGCCTGTTAAGTTGTCAATTAAAGCATAGCCTGTGCATTCTACCTTAATGAATGGCACGCCAAATGACTGTGACAACTCTTCTAATGTTACATCATCTAACAATACTTCTTCTGAATCCCGGAACATCGCACTAGGCAGTAAAACCTGATCATAGCGATTCTGGTCCAAAAATAACTTTATTTGCTCTTTAATGTCCTTACCAGTCAGCAGTCCAGCAACCGTGATTTTTTCACCAAAAAACCGGTTGACTATAGTAGCGACATCGACCTTTAGCTCAGGTACGTGGTTCATAATTTCTGTACAAAGGGCTTCCACAAAAGGTCCAGCTGCTGTGCCAGTTACAATTAGCGACTTGGGAT
>DJWQ01000038.1:40675-41363 GCA_002441045.1 Firmicutes bacterium UBA6226
AGTGCATGAGTTTGAAAACGATGCACGCGTTCGATGGTATCTAAAGCGCTCACTTTATCAAAGCCCCTCATTTCTATAAGGCCCTCTCTAAACTGCGTTAGACCTATAGGCACGATAGCGACGCTATTGAGATTTGGATGAAACACCATTAAATCATTCAAGGTTCGATCCAGTGCAGCCTGATCATTATAGCCAGGACACAGTACAATTTGAGCATTGACGATAATACCACCATCGATTAATCTTTTAAGGCGCTCCATTATATGCCCCGCAAAGCGATTGTTCAGCATCACCTTTCTGAGCTCAGGATCTGTCGTATGAACAGAAACATTTATCGGACTAATCCTATATCGAATGATGCGATCGATATCTTCATCTTTTAGATTGGTAAGTGTCACGAAATTACCTTGTAAAAATGACAACCTTGAGTCGTCATCTTTAAAGTATAAGGATTCTCTCATTCCTTTAGGGAGCTGATCGATAAAGCAAAAAACACAGTTGTTGGTACAGCTACGCGCATGATCGATAATTGGATTGTCAAACTCAACACCTAGTGTTTCGTCAAAATCCTTATCGACTTCAATTTCCCAAATTTCACCGTCTTTTTTCTCAATTTCTAAAACAACAGACTCATCATTGATTAAAAACATGTAATCAATAATGTCATTAATTGGGCTGCCATTAATAG
>DJWQ01000163.1 GCA_002441045.1 Firmicutes bacterium UBA6226
GATCAGGATTATACGGGTGTGATTGAGAGAGCGCCAAGCCTAGAGGAAGGAATTAAAATTCCCTATCCAATTGTATTTCAAGAAAACGAAAATTTGCTACCTTGGAAGACCGTCGCAGGAAACCTAAGGGTGATCTCAAAAAATAAAGAAGTTACACCCTATTTGGATATGGTGGGGTTAATAGATGCGAAAGACAAGAAACCACATCAGCTATCTGGTGGCATGAAGCAGCGTGTGGGTATAGCAAGAGCGATTATGTGTGATTCGAAAGTATTACTCATGGATGAACCCTTCTCTAACTTAGATGGGCATTTGAGGGAGAAAATGCAAGCTTTAATTGTTGAACTGACGCAACGGCTAGGTCAAACGCTAATCTTTGTTACGCACGATGAGGTAGAAGCAAAGGCAATAGCAACTCGAATCATTAGAATTTAGCATTGCCAAGTGTACCAAACATGACGAATCATGCGAACTGAAAAGGAGCGATCACATCTGGCTAATTAGATGATGATCGCTCCTTTTCAATTTGGGTTGTTATGAATTACAGCTTGGCCCTAACGATTGAGGAATCTAAGGAATAAAGCTTGTCAGTTATTTCTCCATCTTTAGTAAGAACTATTGCTGGCACTTGATCTAGATTTAACTTAAGTGCTAAACCGTTTGATTTGTAAACATCGATGCGATTGACTGCTATTTTACCACTAAATGTGCTTTCAATGGATTCAATTTCAGACAAGAAATTACGACTTGCTTCATCGATGGCATTGTAGACATAGATGAGGCCAGGTTTTTCTTTTTGCATGATTTTGTGATCAAAAATTTCCTTTTCAGCGATGTATCTTTCGGCTGCAGTACCTGCAATAGCACCGTCACCAACAGCGGTAGCAATTTGCTTTAGCCATTTATCCGTAACGTCACCTATTGCGAATACACCTTCAATACCTGTCTCTTTTTTCTCGTTTACGGTGATGTATTTTTGACGTGTTAACGGAAGTTGCTCTTCGAAAAGCTCAGTATTAGGCAAATAACCGATAAATTCAAAACAATTGTCACAGTCTACAGGAATCTCATCACCGGTCTTAACATTTTTAAGAACCACGCGCTTTAAGTGATCTTCACCTTCAAATCGCGTTACGACTGAGTTCCAAACAAACGCCATTTTAGGATTTGATAGTGCTGCTTCTTTGGCGATTTCATTACAGTCCATGATGCCTTCGTCGTGCATAACCGATACGGTTACTTTGTCAGCAAACTTTGTAAGGAACATACCTTCTTCTATAGCCGCATCACCAGAACCGATGACAACAACATGTTTGCCAGTATTGGCAGCTGCATCACAGGTTGCACAGAAGCTGATCCCTTTATCAAATAAAAATTCTTGCTCATTTTCTGCACCAGTTGTTCTAGGACGACCACCGGTAGCAATGATTACAACTTTTGCGAGATACTTATTTCTAAAGGTTTCAACCACTTTTTCTTCACCTTTTAAATCAACACTTGATACAGCAGTTAATTTAAAATTAACGCCCATATTTTTAGCTTGTTCTTTCATAAGGTTTGTGATCGCTTCACCCTTAGGTGCGTCTGGAAAACCAGGATAATTTGCAATTTCATTGGTATAAGTTGCAAGACCACCAACGAGTGCTTTTTCAAGCAAAAGTGTCTTTAATCTTGCTCTACCAGCGTATATAGCAGCACTTAGTCCAGCTGGACCTCCGCCGATAATCACGACGTCATAATGCTCAACGACTTTCTCTCTAGCCATTTAAAACTCCTTTAAGCCTACATAAAGTATTTAACCAACAACTTACTGCCCACTACAGCACCACCAAACATAGCTACGGCAAATACCCAGCCAGATAAAGAGAGTGATGCAATACCACTGTAGAGTGCGCCAATGTTACAACCAAATGCAATTCTTGCACCATAGCCCATTAATAGACCGCCAAGTGCTGCTGCAATGATTTGTTTTTTGGATTTAATCTTCTTAATCTTAAATCCAGAAGCCAACAGTGTCGCAGCAAGTGCACCAAAAATGATACCAAGATTTCTCCATGAATCGGCGTGATTGAGGAGTCCACCTTCAAGTGTTTTCTGTGCGCCTTGACTCGCGAAGTAGTACCATTTGTCCACACTGCCACCAAAAGCTTCATATACCCATGCACCCCAGACTGCAAATACGCCAGAAACGCCCCAAGGGTTTTTCGATACAGCGAGTGTAACGATCTGAAATAGCGATAATAAAACTGCAGCTGTTACATAAGTGAAGGGATTTTTCAACCATTTTATATAGTACTCATTCGATTTTACTTTATCGAAAAATTTAACTTTTTTTTGTTCCAAGAGCTACACCTCCATAAATGGCGTGAAACCACCCCTATTTTGTTTTTTCAATGATTACTTCCCACTCACCATCATCTACTTCTTCAACTTCAACATTGTAGCCTTCTTTTCTAGCCCACTCAGGTACGTTTTTCATCGCACAACTGTGGTCGATTTGAACGATTAATACATCGCCAATTTCAAGCTCGGCAATTTTATTTTGAGCCTTTACTAAAGGTACTGGACACGCTTCACCAAAACAATCTAACATTACTTCTTTCATGAGAACCTCCGAATTATTATTGAGTTTATAAACTCTAAATTTGATTTTCAACAAATGCTTTATGACGAGAAGGACTTAGTGACTTGCACCGCGTTTTTTCTCGTATTTTTCTGCTATAATATATAGAGCTAACAGCACAAATAGCTGTAATAAAACTGCTCCCATCCAACCAAATACATCTGGTAGGAAGATACTTGGGCCTTTTGAGATGAAGAACTCTTTCCACCATCCAAAATCATGTGCGCCCCATAATGAGCCGATAACGAAGAATATAAGTGCGATGGTATTCATAATGAAACCTTCGCCAACACGCATCAATGTACCTGATGCACAACCACCTGCGATTACCATTCCAACACCAAATAAGAATGCGCCAACCACAGTTGCTAAACTGATAGGAACGACATAGCTCATACCTGGGATCGGTAAGCCAGCAGAGGCATAACCATACTTAATCGCAGTAAAGCCAATGGTCGTAATGGCAAATGCAATTATGACAGCGCGTGTTATAGATGTACCACCAGTTAAATAAGGATCACGCATCGATGCCGTAAAACAAAATCTTCCTTTTTGCAAAATGTAGCCAAAAGCGGATCCAGTAATCCAGAAAAAGGCAACGTTTGAAGAGTTCATGTTTAGTAACAAAGCAACGACGACGATAAAAGCAACGGTTAGTACACCGAATGGAATCTGATTCTTCTTAGGCTTTCGATTCGCTGAAGAGCGTCTCGATGATACTGTACTAGTTTGTTCAGCCATTTTTCACACTCCTGAAAAAAAGTTTGCTACACTCTTAACAATCTCACAATAATATGATAACATTTTATCAATAAAAGGTATCCCACACAATTCTGAAGCAGTATAAGAAAAACCGATACCAAACTGCGGACGATATAAGGCATTATGATAATGAGGTGAACGATGAACTTACAAGCATTGGCATATTTTAGAGAAGTGGTAGAAACGAAAAGCATATCAAAGGTGGCTGCAAATCGCCATATTTCCCAGTCTGCTCTTAGCCAAAATATTCATAAGCTTGAGGATGAGTTGGGGTTCATGCTACTTGAAAGAAGCAACAAAGGGGTTATGCCCACTGAGGCTGGAAGAATCTTGTTTAAGTATTCAGGAACGATGATGCGTATCTATGAAAAGATGACAGAAGAATTAGACGCGCTTCAGTTCAGTATGGAAAATATAAGAATTAACGGTTCATTGTCCTTAGTAGATTATTCTTTACCTTGTGTCCTATACAAAGTTAAGAAAAAATACCCAAGTTATAATTTTGAGATGAAAGCAAAATCTAATTTGGATTCGATTAATGACCTTCTAAATGAGTTAACGGATTTATGTTTTATCACTGAAGAGCCATGTGATGATCGATTAGAATTTAGTCGGATAGGAAAAGAGCGATTTGTATTAATCGCTGCTGCGGGAACAAGAATCCCTGATCGCATTGATGTTCAGGATTTGCAAAAGTATGAGATGATATTGCTGGACGATGATACCTCTACCATCTCTCAATTTATGAAGAGTAAGCTAAAAACAGTTGGGCTTACTATAGATAAGATTCCGATTATGTTTAAGGTAGATTCCATACCTGCTGCCAAATCTTCTGTTCATAACAATTTAGGGATTTGTTTTTTACCTTATATGTCAGTAAAAAAAGAAATCTATGAGAAGAAATATAAGATAATTGAAGTTGCAAACTTTGATTTAGATTTTGATATATTTTTAGTAACTCATAAAAAATGCAATCGTCACAGAGCCGTTACAGATGTCTATAATTACTTTGTCGAAAATGGCGAAAAGGATTTTTGTTAAAAAAAAAATCGGCGGACTTTATAAGTACGCCGATTTTGGACTTTAATATTATATTATGGTTTTGTGACAATGATTTCCCAAACACCATTCATCACTTCATCGATTTCAAAAGTGAACTCTGATTTTGCTAAGTATTCTTTAATGGATTCAATGACACAACTGTGATCAACCACCATTTCAAGTGAATCGCCACTGATCATGTGCTCCATTTCATGTTGCATCTTAATTAAAGGTACTGGACAGATATCGCCAAAGCAATCAATTTTATTCATAATGATCATCTCCCAAACTTTTATACATAAATTAGTATAACACAAGAAAAGAGGACGCATAGATGTTTTCGATTATTATTCCCGTCTACAATAGCTCGACGTCGCTTTTTGAATTGAATAAAGAAATCAGCGTTTTTTTCGATAATCAAAGCTGGGAATACGAATTAATCTGGGTAGATGATTGTAGTCATGAAGCTACTAAAAGTGCACTTCAGGAAGTTCTAAAAGAAGGTCGCTCACAATTTTGCAAAGACATGACACTGATCACACTGCCCAAAAATTTAGGCCAACAGAAAGCGTTGTATTTAGGACTTTTAAAGGCCAAAGGCGAATATGCCCTTACCATAGATGATGATTTACAGCATGATATTAGAGCTTTAACCATACTCCTAAGTCAAGCGGTCACTCAAAACGCTGATTTGGTTTTTGGTCAATACATCTCATATGGTGCGGGTAAAATAAGAAAAAGTGGATCGAAAATTATTGGCACATTTTTTAAGATGAAGTATCCTGTATTAAATGGACATCGGGTTAGCAGCTATCGCTTGATCCACAAGAGGCTATATACGTGCTTGCCAAACATAGAGATTGTTCAAATGAGTCAAACGTTTGTCTATTTAAGTGCTGAACTTTTAAAATACGCGATGCGTGTGGAAAGTGTCTTTATCGAACGAAGGCAAAGAGCGTATGGTCAATCGGGGTATACTTTTATAAAGTGTGCTAAAATTGGATGTCAACTGATCTTAAATTATGGTATTTTACCACATAAGAAACAGGAGTACTTAAATGAAAAAAATAATGATGGTTGGCGCAGGAAGTTGCCAAATTAATGCGATAAAAAGGATGAAAGAATTGGGATATAAGGTGTATGCAGCTGACTATAATCAGACGACTGAAGGCAAACGGTTATCTGATGTTGCAATCATTGCAGATGCATTTGATACGGAGGCGATTTTAGAAGCAGCAAAGTCGTGTGGTGTAGATGGTATCTTAACAGTTGGTACCGATCAACCGGTTCTAACCGTAGCGAAAGTCGCAGAAGCACTTCAGCTCAATCGCTTTATCGATAGTGACACTGCATTACTTGTCACTAACAAAAAATATATGAAGCAACGTTTCAAAAGATTTAGTCTACCGACAGTACCATTTACTTTGATTAATAGACATTTTCAATCTAGTGATTTGAGTGGGTTAAAACCACCTTATGTGATCAAGCCCATCGATTCGCAAGGTCAACGAGGGATTTTTATCGTTCATTCAATCGATGAGATTCGTTTGAAATTTGATGAGGTGATCAAATACTCAAGAGAAAGTGAAATTCTGGTTGAACGATTTTACGAAAGCACGGAAGTTACGGTTAGTGGTTGGGTCAATAGAGGTAAATCGACCATATTAACTTTGACCGATCGCGTCACCTTCCCAGCAGATAAGCAGCTGGGGGTTTGCATCGCGCACCGCTATCCATCGATTCACGCTAAAAGACAACCTCAGATTGAAGGATTAACCCAAGAAATTTGCACGTGTTTTGGTATAAAAGAGGGACCTATCTATTTTCAATTACTGGTTGGTGATCAGGGTGTATTAATCAATGAAATCGCATGCCGATTGGGCGGCGCATATGAAGATGTGACCATACCGTTTGTTACAGGGATTTCACCACTTGATTTGGTGATTGAAGGGAGTTTGACGCCACCAGAAAAGATGGAACGTCTCGTGTTTGCGCCAAAAGAAAAATGTGCCTTTAACACGCAGCTCTTTTTTATAAAACCCGGAAAGATAACTGGCATGACACCGCTGGCGAAAGTAAAGGCACTTGATTATGTGATAGATGCTGGATATAACTTTAGAATTGGCGATACGGTTAAAACCTTAGAAAATGCATCGCAACGTGCTGGATTTTTTATCGTAACTGGCACAAATAGTGAAGAAGTAGAGTCGAGGATTAAAGAGGTCTATCAGCTACTAAAAATCTTCGATGAAAACGGGAATAACCTCGTAATTAACTACGATCGCGCCTTGACGGGACAATTTTAATCAAGATTAGAACAAAATGAGCTGTAAGTTTCACATTTGGCCATGTACAGTATTATATTAGTTCAGATTTAGGTGATAAATACGCGTCTGCCAAGGATACGTTCCAGAAAACCGCGCGATGCGCATCGCGTAAAGCGGATTATCAATTGTTTTTACAAGTGTGGCATTTTCATCAAGATAGTTCATCAAATCGAGATAATAATGGAGTTCACCATACATGAAATTCCATCTAGGCGCGTTTCGATAAATATAATCCATTTCATCGTGGAGAATGACGTATTCAATTCCGTGTGAAATCAAATAGTTTGAAAGATCACCACGATAGAAAGTCAGGTTTCTCACATCGAAGAAATGTGCTTGTGAAACTCCTTCCAAAATATTGAGATTACCTAAAACTGTTGCTGATTCAGGGACGGTTTTTTTTATTTCTTGAATAACCGTTTCATAATTTACCGAGTAAAAGTGATTGATCTCATATGCACTTAGATTCATGAAAGTTTGGTAGCCTGTCATGAGTAAAAACAAAGCCAATAAAATCGTGTAAAGGCGTTTTGGAAAAGACGGATAAGCTAAAATGATAAAAAAGGTTTGTAGCATCATAATAAAGACGATCGCTGTCTGATTATATCTTCCGATTAGGAAGAGTGAGAGGATATAGGTCAAGCCACATATGCATATAAGCAGTAAATCCCGTACTTTAAGCCATAAAACAGTCGATAGTAGTATAAGTGCAAATAAGATCAAGTTCATGCGAATGTCAAACAGATCATAAGTGCCTCCAATTTGATGATAAAGTTTATAGAAATACCAGTAGAGCCCTAAAAGTCGATTGCTTGCAGAGGGCTCGATACCTTGAGTTGCGCCATAACTCAGATAGCCTGTAAGAAAATCTGGCTGAATGTGATTGCCAAAGCACCAATAAAGAAATGCAATGCCTGTGGTTCCTAAGAAGTATAATCCTGCCTTTTTAGGCCCAAGTTTAAATAATAAAGCAGCAAAGAAAATGCCAGCAAGTATAAAACTATTGGGATGCACACCTAATGCAATAAAGGTGATTAATAGTAGTTTGAATAACAAATGGGAATGATTTTGTAATAGCAGATATAGGCCTAAGGTCATCAAAAAGAACAATACCATTTCTTGTCGACCTTGATGCGCACTATAAAGAAACTGAATATTTACTGCAAGCGTGGCGGTGATCATAAGGCTTAACCACCTGTTATTGGTTTTTATGTTGGCAAAGCGATAAAAAATAAGTAGAGAAAAACATGCAAAGATTAAAGAAATTGTCCTAATGCTGAAAACGCCATCTCCTAGAAAAGGCATGACGAGCACTAAAAGTGCGTTATAAAACCACCTAAATGGATGTACAACCCTTGGAAGAAGGTCAAAGTAGGATTCGGTAATTGCGTAGCTTTTGTCGGTCCACATTTGATTGGCAATGGATCTCAGCCAGATTTCATCAGAATGTACGATGGGAAATGCCATAATTGTGATGAATTGAATGATGATATAGAGAATAAACAGCACAAGGATCACCCATTTTTTCAGCTTACTTTTGTTTTTTAACATTATATTTTTTATATTTGCCATAAGCACCTCTTATGATTAAGTTCATTACCAATTCGTTCTTTATAAACTAAGTTATATTAACTAAGTCTTTAATAACTGAGTTATATATTTATTCCGCTAACTTTCACAGCAGATGATTTTTCATACAATGATACTATAAGTATAGTATAAGGGATGCCGAAATCATTTTGTTAAAAATGTATCATTAAAATAAGAGATTTAACATAAGCATTTACGATAACCAAAAAGCATCACTCTGCCGTATAATTGGGATGAAATCGTTAAGATTATGACGAAGTAATTGTCTAATAATTAACAAACACTCCCAAGCAATCTCACAAATTCGTTTAGGAGGTCAAAATGACAAAACGAAACTTTAGAATCGTCGCTTTTTTTATGATGATACTTTTAGTGGTTTCTTTAACTGGCTGTATGACAGATACCAGTTATCCAGGCACATTAAATATCGTAGAAGCGTCGCAAGTAATTGAATCAGCAAACAGTCCAGGTGTCATTGTGATAGATGCTAGAGGTCAAGAGGCATACGATAAAGGCCATCTAAAAGGCGCAATCTGTCTCTCTCCCGATGAATTAGTCGTTGAAGCGCCTGTGCCAAAGACCTTGGTCGATCAGGCGACATTTGAAAGCATCTTATCAAAGCATGGTATTTCAAATGACTCTGTTGTCTATATCTACGATGACAACGGCGGTGTAAGTGCTGGTAGAATTTGGTGGACACTGCGAGTTTACGGACATACTTCGGTGATGATCGTCAACGGTGGTGCATCAGAGCTGGTAAAAGCGAAAGCTGAGTTAACTGTAGAGCCAACGGTATTGCCTGAAACCAGTTACACAGCAAGTGTTTTAGACACAAGTCAAGTTGCGAGCTTTGAAGCAGTTAAAGCTGTCACTGAAGATGCACAATCGGAGGTTAAACTTTTAGATGTGAGATCTTCCGCTGAGTTTGCAGAAGGTCATATCCCAGGTGCGATTTTATATCCGCACACTCAAAATCTTTACAAAGATGGCACATTTATGTCGAGCAGAGACCTTAAGCTATTTTATCAAGATGCGGGTTTTTCTGTAGATGATGAGATCATCTTATATTGCAAATCCTCATATCGAGCAACACAAGCGGTAGCCCTTTTAGAGGAAGCAGGCTTCAAAAACCTTAAGGTTTATGATGGTGCTTGGATCGAATGGTCAAGCTTGATGGACACAACAGAAGTACAAGAAGATACAGCACCCGTTGGGGAATCTGATGGATCCTGATGGATCAAATGGAGGAAGAAGATGAGTAAGAAATGGCTAGCGTTACTATTGTCATTGGTTATGATCTTATCTTTAGCAGCATGTGGTAAGACCGATGAACCTGCATCAATGGAAGTGGCAACACAAGAAGCGCAACAGACAACTGAAGCGGTAAGCTTCGATATGACTGCATTAGTAGCTGACTACTTTGCAAATATGCCTGAGCATATTTACAAAATTGATCAAAAAGAATTTATCGAAAAAGTAAAAGCGTCAGAAGAAATGACGATTATAGATATTAGAAGTGCTGAAGACTACGGTAAAGGTCATGTAAGTGGTGCAGTAAATATGCCTTGGGGCGCTGCGATCGCAGAAGGCTTATCAAGCATTCCAGCTGACAAACCAGTGTTTGTATACTGCTATACAGGTCAAACAGCAGGTCAAGC
>DJWQ01000160.1 GCA_002441045.1 Firmicutes bacterium UBA6226
CACCTAAACCTAAGAAGGATAAACCTGCTTCTGTTAAGATTGCCCCTGCCATACCTAGTGTTGCACTAACGATGATAAATGCTAACGTATTTGGTAGTAAGTGTCTGACGATTTTTGATCTATCTGATATACCTAGTATCTCAGTTGCTTGCATAAATTCTTGTTCTCTTAACGATAAGATCTGACCTCTTACCAAACGTGCTAGTCCTGGCCAGCTTAAGATACCGATTAAAAGCATTACAAAATACATCTTTTGCTCTGAACTTACGCGCCACATGAGTGCCGCTGAGAGCGAGATAACCGTTGGTGTAAATGGAATCGAATAGATAATCTCTGCAATACGCATGAGGAAGTTATCGATTGCACCACCGTAGTAACCTGCAATACCACCCACTAACGAGCCGATGACGACTGACACACTCGCTGCCATGAGACCAACAAGGATGGAGATTCTACCACCGACAAATAGTCTAAGTAAAACATCACGACCTTGTTCATCTGTGCCTAACCAGTGTGTCGATGAAGGTGCTTGTTCTTTATCTGCTAAGTTGAATTCTGATATTTCATATGGTGAGAGCATTGGCACAAAGATTACCGATAATACGATAATGATAAATAAAGATGCGCCTACTACTGCTACTCTATTCTTTTTAAAGCGTTCAAACGCAATCTGCCATGGACCAACTGCTCTTTTTTTACGAGCCGTTTTCACTTTCTTTTCAGCCATTTTCTGCCTCCTCTTTCGATTTTAGGGTTACTTCACGCGTATACGTGGGTCAACAAGTGCATAGCTTACGTCTGCAAGTAAGTTACCTGCTAACATAAGGATTGCATAGAATGTGTTGGCTGCCATTAGCATTGAGTAATCCCTGTCACCGATTGAAGTGAACAGAACGTGTCCAATCCCTGGCCAGATAAAGACGGTTTCTAGTAAGATCGATCCGCCGAATAATCCAGGAATATAAAGGCCTAATAATGTAACGATCGGTAAAAGTGCATTTCTAAATGCATGTTTATAGATAACGACTTTCTCAGAAAGACCTTTTGATCTTGCAGTTCTGATATAGTCTTGATTGATGACTTCGATTACAGAGTTTCTTACATAACGTGTTAAGCTTGCAAGAGACGAAATAGTAACTACGGTTACTGGTAAGATCATATGTTTAAGTACATCTAGTACTTCCTGTCCAAAACTATCATAACCCTTTGCAAGGTAAATGGTGGTTCGCATCCCGTTCAGTGGCAACCACTTCGATGGGATCGCTACGAAAAATATGAGTATAAGTGCAAAGAAAAACGATGGCATCGATACACCGGTTAGTGAGAACACCGTCCAGAAGTTATCAAAGANNATCATTGCAACGACATTTAAGTAGAATGAGTTCCAAATATATTTTCCTATTACTTCAGCTACTGGTTTTCTGAACTTATAAGAAGTTCCAAAATCACCAGATAAACTTCTCTTTAACCAGTTGAAATATTGTACTGGTAGTGGTTCATCAAGTCCTAATAATTCTCTAATTTGTTGTTGTTGCTCTACTGTTGCGTTAGATCCAATCCCNNCAAAAGCACTGGGATTAAGTGCAGAATTCTCCTAGCAATATACTTTAGCATCCCTTTACTCCTTCTTAAAAGACTATAAAACAAAACCTATAGATTAAATTAAAGGCAGTCTGGTTAGAGACTGCCTTCATGCCACAATAAATTAATATGTGTGGTTGTTAATGTTTTCTTATTCTACAATCTTAGCATCTTTAAGAGCTGATACCCAGTTGTAAAGTGAGCTTGTTTTGAAGTCTACTAATTTAGCAGCATAGATATCAAAATAAGTGTTTGCATAAACTGGCATCATAACAGCTTCTTCGTTAAGAATCTTAGCGATTTGTTGGTAAACTGGTTTCGCTTCTTCGATATCCATGATTGCTTTACCTTCGTCTAACAATCTGTCAACTTCAGGATTGTTGTAACGGCTTGTGTTGTCCATACCGCTTCCGATGTAGTCTGAGTGGAATGAAGAATAAAGTGTATCTGGATCTGGAGTTGTGATTGAAGTTGCAAGGAAGAATAAGCTCCAGTTTTCAACGTTTGCATCTGAATTGTAGATGACATAGTCAAGAATTGTGTTGAATTCAAGGTATGCAACTGTTAATTTGATGTTTAAACCTTGACCCCAGTCTCTTTCCCACATTGGGATAAGAGTTGCTAAGATGTCATGATCAGGCATAGCAGCGATTTTAAGTTCTAAAATTTCGCCATCTTTTTCTCTAAATCCTGATGCGCCAACTTTCCAACCAGCTTCATCAAGTAAAGATTTAGCTTTTTCAAGATCGAAATCGTATTGGATCATTGAGTTTACAAGGTTATCATCAATCGCCCAAGAAATTTGAGAGAATGGGTGATATTGAGTAACAGCAAGAACTTGATCTGTATCTGCATCATAGTAGTAGCTGTTTACGAATTCTTTAACGTTAAATGAATAGTAAAGTGCTTGACGAACTTTAACGTCAGCAGTTGGGCCGTATTCACAGTTTGTTTTAACATAGCCGTAACCACTTCTATTGTATTGGTTGATTTGGAATCCAGCGTTTCTAGCTTCAGAAATTTTCTTAGGATCGATAACGCCAGCTAATAAATCTACACCACCGCTTGTTAATTCAACGATATCAGTAGTTTGGTCTACGAATTTAAGGATAATCTCTTTAATCATGTAGCCTTCGCCAACATAAAGAGGATTTCTTTCAAGATAAACTAACTCTTTTTCTTTAAATTGTGAAATTACATATGGACCAGAACCCATAGCTTCAGTTGTAATTGCTTCTACAGAAGCAGTGTTACCTGGAGTAAAGTCTTTACCATAGTAGTGCTCAGGTAAGATTGCGAAAGTACAGTTTGCAAAGTTAACACGAAGTGCTTCTTTGAAATTGAATCTTACTGTGTAATCATCTAAAGCTTCAACGCCAGTGAATGAATCTGATTCACCTGCGTAGTACTCATCGTAGCCAACCATATCTTTTACTACTGAGCTATAACGGCCAGTGTAAGATGGATCAGCAAGTACTAAGTAAGTAAATACAACGTCTTGAGCTGTTAAAGGTTCACCATCAGAGAAAACTAGATCTTTTTTCATATTGAAAGTGATTGATTTGCCATCTTCTGAGTATTCCCAGCTATCAGCAACAACGCCTTCATATTCCCCATCAAAGTTTCTTGCTACTAAACCTTCGAATACTGTATCTACCACGTATCCATCATAAGCAGATGAATAATAAAGTGGGTTAAAGTTACCCGATGCTTCTGTGATACCAACGATTAAAGTACCACTTGGTTCTTCTGCAGGTGCTTCTGTTGGTGCAGCAGTAGTTTCACCAGCTGCAGCTGTAGTAGTTTGCTCTTGTGCATCTTCTTTTGGACTACAACCAGCTAGAAATGCAGAAGCTACCATTACTAAGCAAAGTAATAATACTAGCGATTTCTTCATTTAAATAATCCTCCTTCTTAATTTGGTTGGTTACATTAATTGTAAACCAATCTATATAAACCTTTCGGTTTATACTCTCTCTTATTATCATTAAGCCATTAAAAGACCCATATATAATTATTTATACATCTTACACTAGGTTTCTTAATAAATCAATAATAATTATTTAATTTTGTTCAAATTAATGTAACGTAGATTTAATATCCATATTTAATATATAACAATTTCGAATAAAATGGAATAGAAAAATTTATACGGCTTGTTAAAAATACAAATATTACATTGTCGTAACAATTATTGTTGACACTCTATTTTTAAGCAATATTATGACGATTGAAAATGTATATAATTTACAAGTATCATGTAATTATTCTAATTTCAACAGTCGCTAATCCATTCATCAAATTAATTTGTCAGAATTTTCAGTTCATATGTTCTCATAATTTTATTTAATTGTCCTCAATAGGCGGACACTTAAAAATACACATCAAAATGTTACATATTATTAATATATCTCGATTGACTTTTAGATGCCCTAAATAATTGAAATTTCAACTAATGTTGTACTTCTTAGTCGTTTTTTTTTACTATGATTTGATAAAAATGCATGTCCGTACCTGAAAAGTACTCTCACAAATGTTAAACAATTATTAGATTTTATGATTGAACATTGCAAAGAGATATAAATAAAACCAGCTACTCAATATACTTGAATAGCTGGTTATTTAGCTTAAGTGTATACTATTATGAAGGTAAAAATACCCATACAATAATTATGGCGACTATTGAGAATATTCGAGTTGCTTTTAGTGCAGTATCGGTAATAGGCTTTCTCCCTAATTTCCAGAACTCAAATATCTTGATCGACAACATTGGATTTATTACGCCAATGAGTAGAATTAAAGTAAAAAGAATCTTCGCTAACATGCTTACCTCCAATTATGATATCTCTATTGTATCACCAAAGAGGTAATTATTCTACCGTTACTGATTTAGCCAAGTTTCTAGGTTTATCAACATCATTGCCTCTTAAAGCAGAAACATAGTAAGCAAGCAATTGTGTTGGCACTACTGCTAAAATAGGAGCCAACTCATCCATGGTTCTAGGTATAAAGAATACCTCATCAGATGTCTTTAAAATTTGTTCATTACCTGCTTGTGCAATCGCAAATACATGTGCACCTCGCGCCTTAACTTCTTTTATATTTGATAGCATCTTGTCATACAGCTTTTCTTGTGTCGCTAGTGCCACTACAAACGTCTCATCTTCTATTAAAGCGATTGTTCCATGTTTTAACTCACCAGCTGCAATAGCGAAACTGTTTATATATGAGATCTCTTTAAGCTTTAAAGATCCCTCATATGCTAAGTCACAATCCACACCTCTGCCCATAAAGAAAACTTTCTCGTTGTTAAACTGCCCTGCAGCTAATTTTTGGATTTCATGACTTTTATCTAGAACTTCTTGAATTAATTCAGGCATTGCTTTAAGTCCTTTGATGACAGATTTGTATTGTTCATCACCTATCACACCTTTTAGTCTGCCCATGTATAATGCAAGTAAATAAAAGGCAGTTAATTGCGTTGTATATGCTTTGGTCGAAGCAACGCCAATCTCAGGACCAGCCCAAGTGTAGAGTAAATCATCAGACTCTCTAGCAACAGAACTCCCTACAACATTTACTATGCTTAGGATACGAGCGCCTTTTCTTTTCGCTTCACGTAGCGATTGCAATGTATCCAATGTTTCTCCCGACTGTGAAACTGCAATGAATAGTGTTTTATCGTCGACGAAAGGATCACGATACCTAAATTCTGAAGCAACATCACATTCTACTGGAATTTTGGCAAACTGTTCAATAGCTCTTCTCCCTATTAATCCTGCATGATATGCAGTTCCGCATGCGACAATGTAGATTTTGTTAATATTATTGAGAATATTTGCATCCAAGTGAACGCCTTCAAGGACAATCTCATCCTTACTGTTCAATCTTCTTAAAACTGTTTCTTTTACGCCCTTAGGTTGCTCAAAGATTTCTTTTAATGTAAAATGCTCAAAGCCTTCTTTTTCAGCAGAGTCAATATCCCAGGTCACTTCAAAAATTTCTCTTTGTACCGGTTGTCTAAGACTATTGTATATCGTTACCTTATCTTTAGTTAAATCAACAAATTCATCGTTTTCGATAAGTAGCATATTTCTAGTATATTTCAATAAAGCGGGAATATCTGATGCAATGAAATTTTCATTTTCACCTAACCCCACGATTAATGGACTGTCTTTTCTTACCGCTACCAAACGATTGGGCTCATCTTTGGATATGACACCAATTGCATAAGCACCTTCCATACGATCAACTGCCTTATAAACAGCATCAAGTAAATCACCCTCATAATAATAATCAACTAGATGAGCGATTACTTCAGAATCTGTCTCTGATTTAAA
>DJWQ01000239.1 GCA_002441045.1 Firmicutes bacterium UBA6226
TGATGAGAATTGCAGCTACAGTCAAAATCCAACGAATACTCATGAAAGTAACACCTAGAAATTTTGCCTCATTTGCCAGCATTGGTACTTTTATAACCGCCCATGAGCTTAAAATTATGACGATATTAGCTACACTTGCACCTTTGGTCATTAACATTTTACTGATAGGAAAGGCTGCATAAATCGGGCCTGCCGATATACTCCCTAAAACAAGAGACAAAAGATTACCTAGAAGTCCAGATTTTTCGCCAAAGTGTTTAATAATCCATTCTTTTGGAACAAGTGCCTCAATGACCACCGTTAGTAAAAAAATAACAGGTAACACTTCAAACATTTCTATCAAATAATAAATACTATTTTTAATGGCTGTTGTAGCTTTATCCGGCATCAAGGCAAATAGAATTAGGTAAATTACTGCAACAATTACTAGCAACCTATTTTTCTTAATCATCGTTTTTACCATCATAACAACACCCCCATAGCCGCAGCAATGATAAGTGCCATGACAAAACTAAGCACATTTCTGATTAAGGCGAACTTAAATCCAAATTCTTTCTTTTCAAGTGGAAAAGTCACTATTCCCACCATTGTGAGTGTGGTTAAGAAAGCAACTGCAGGAACAATACTCGCTCCTACATCCACAAATGATCCTACCAGTGGAAAAGCAACAAAAGCAGGTATTAAGGTTACGCTTCCAGCTACTGCTGCTACAAGAGTCGCCAGTGCTGTATTTTCTGAACCTAAAACACTTTTTATAGACTCGGGTGGTATAAAGGTCAATACAATTCCAATAATGAAAATAATAGCAATTATTTCTCCAAGCATATTTCCCATCATGCCTTTTGATTTTTTCATTGCTTCAAAGGTCTTCTTCTTGCTTTTGATTAGTGATAGACCAGTTAAAGCAATTGAAATGCCCCAAAATGACAGTGTAAATACATCCATTTGAAAATCTCCTTCCCATTCTTTTAGACAAAGTATATACTATAGTCAAAAAGAGTGGCGTTACCTCGGTAACTTCCGAAAGGATATTTAATGAATTTGCCAACAAACATTTTTAACGATTTTTCACTTTTGAAGACTATACCCGAAAGTTATTGGGAACAGAACCTTTACGCCAATAAGCATATTCAAGTAAACAAATATTCACAAGGCGAAATCATACATTTTGATGGTGATTGCTGTAGTTCAATTGACGTTATTTTGAATGGACAAGTTGTCATAGAACGGATTGATGATGCCGGAAATTTGATGAGGATTACCGAGTTTTCCCCCGACGATATTCTTGGGGGCAATTTATTATTTTCTAAGAATCCTTGCTATCCAATGATGGTTACTGCTAAAACAGAGGTAATGTTGCTCAGCATCGCCAAGAATCTCGTTTTTGATTTTTGTGCAACAAATAAAGATTTCTTAAAAGTTTACTTAGAATATATTTCCGATCATTCACTATTACTGGGTGACAAACTTAAACATTATGTGAATCGTTCTATTCGCGAAAGTATCATCGCTTATTTAAAAAGCGAATATAAAATACAGAAGAGTCAGACGCTACAACTTCGCTTAACAAAAAAAGAACTTGCTGATCGTATTGGGGTGCAACGCACTTCGCTGTCACGGGAATTACAGAAGATGAAGAATGAAGGACTTGTTGAATATGATAAGTCCAGTATTTCTATACTTGTTCAGAGTATACTTTTATAGATTTGAACATATTATCTACAGCGATAGAACCTTAGAGCATTTTAAACTCCGCCTGCATAACAACCTCTTATTCTGCATCCCAAAGTGTCAATAACGGTTTAATTTTTGATATGAAAAAACCGGAGTCAACTATTTGACTCCGGCTTCAAATCCATTTTAACTTCACATATTATAAGACGCTTGATAAGTCGATACTAAAAAAATGCAGTAATGTTTTTGTACCACAAAATTCAACAAAAAAAGAGGCTTGTCTATAGGTTATTAAGTTGACCTACAAACAATGCCTCATTTATCTTCACTAAATATCTGCTAACTTTTATCTCTGATTTAGTACTCTACCATTGTTAAAACTGCTTTCATCCATATTCATTCACTACATTACTTTGCACCTAAGTCCGTATTCAGTTTTACCTGCTGAACAAACCTAAAAACCCATTAGCTTTAATAAACTTAACAAATATAGTTGTATAAATGACTACCGCTGCAATAATACTTAGGTAATTAAAAAGATCCAAATAGAAGTTCCCAATGTACAAACCTTGTACATATACACCCAAAACTTGAGTGCCTACAAACGCTCAGACCATTCCCCACTGTGGTGCGGAATAACTGCTTTTTAGAAAATGATTTTTCAGATAGTCACCAATCAAATAAATTGTATACACTGCCCATATCAGAGTTATCGCAAAAGAGGCATTCACTATTATAAAAGATAATCCGCTAAAATCAACAGATAAAAGTGTCTGTCCATAAGAAGCTAATCTAAAAAGACTTAGCCCATACAGACACGTAATGGGGATCACTAAAAAAAATGCAGGTAGAATTGGCATATCAGGCAGCTTAGCCCCTTTGATATGATTGGTCATCAGATGAGTCAGTTTAACAGCCAATATTAATAGTCCCACAATGACCGTAAAGACTGTTCCAAATACCGCAATATTAGAAATAGTATCATTGCTAGCCATTATGGCAATGCCTGAGCCAGTTAAACTCACCAATCCAAATGCAAATGTGTCTAGCAACCAAACAAAGTTAAATTTGTGCATATCAGTGGATTCTGTACGCCAAGTTTTCACGACTTTCAGTTCCAAATAGAAAAGACTAATCAACAAGAAGCCAAAATACATCAACGAGGGGAGCATCAGTGCCTGTAAGTTTTTCGATAAAAAAGGAACGAAAAATCCAACTGGTGCCCATAATACATTTGCAGTCATCCCTAATGAACCTACAATAGCAAATATTGTGACGTTTTTATAAGGATCACTTATAAATTCCGAAAAAGTTCCTTTAATCTTCAGCCACTTGATCAGTCCACCTAAAAACACGGTGGTCAGACTTAAATGCACTACAATACTGACAAGCATAATAGCTGTCAGAACACCATAAAGTCCAACGTCCATACCACTCATGCTACCCCATGGCATATCAGAAAATTTAATAAGTCCTCTTTCATGAGGAATAGCAAATTGCAAGAAGTTAAAAGGCATTAGTGAAATGCCTCCAGCCGCTAACGAAGCCTGAAAAAACAATGGGTTAAAACTGACCTTTTTATTCATTTTATTCCCCATTAGAACGTTAACACCTTGTCAGCCCATTCAACCAGATCTACACAATCATTCATCGTAGATAGAGGACAAACAGCAGTCCCATTTAAATTTCTTGACTGTAAGCACGTTCCACACGCCAGAATCTCTCCACCAAGTTCATGAAAAGCTCTGACCTGAGCAGAAATATCAAAATGTTCATCTACAACATTTTCAATTTCTACACCTTCTCCCATAAGAAATACTTTTACTTCATGGTCTCTTTTTTTTGAAGTTACAGCGAAACGCATAGCATTCCACGCCTTCTCAAGTTCTTTTGTTTCAATAATAATTCCTAACTTCATATCCATACCTCCTAATTTTGTAATCAAATTATCACTTTCTCCAACTTTGAAATAACAACGTCTATCTCTTCCTTAGTGGTATACCTGCCAAGACTAAACCTTACCGCTCCGCGTCCAACTTCTTCAGCTACTCCCATAGCCGCTAAAACTGGAGATATGGTCGTCATGCCAGAATGACATGCAGATCCAGTTGATGCTGCAGTATCCATAAGTTGATTCAACACCTCATGTCCATTATACCCAGGAAAGCTAACATTTAGCGTATTGGGAAGACGCTTTTCTGGGTGTCCATTCAAGACAACCCGTTCTCCAAAAATTTGTCTTATCCGCTCATAGAAGTATTCAGTTAATTTTCGCACTTCATCATTGTTAAGCGTTTCTGTGGCAATTTCACATGCTTTTCCTAAGCCAACTTCAAGAATAATATTTTCTGTTCCCGCACGTCTGCCACTTTCATGACCAGCTCCATGGATCAAGGGTTCAATGTGAATCCCATTCTTTATAAACAAGGCACCAATGCCTTTAGGTGCATATAGTTTATGGCCTGCCAAGGTTAGGAAATCCACACCTAAGTCATAAACATTAATAGGCACTTTGCCTACGGATTGTGATGCATCTGTATGAAAAAGCACCTGATGCTTTTTACATATTTGAGATATCTCTTTGATTGGTTGAATTGTACCTGTTTCATTGTTAGAATGCATGATGGTTACCAAAATTGTTTGTTCTGTGATTAATTTCTCAACATCCGCCGGATTAACCATTCCATATTCATCAACAGGCACATAGCTCACTTCATAGCCAATGGTTTCAAGAAACTTACACGGATTAATAATTGCAGGGTGCTCAATTTTTGAAGTAATGATGTGTTTACCTTTATCTTGGTAACTATGGGCAACACCTTTTAAAACGGTATTGTTCGACTCACTCCCACCGCTTGTAAATACGATTTCACTCTCTAAACAGCCCAAAAGTCCTGCAACCTGTTTTCTTGCATTATCAATTGCATCTTTAGCCTCAATACCGAAAGTATGGCTACTAGATGGGTTTCCAAAATATCCATAAAGATATGGTACCATTGCATCTGCAACAGCTTTATCTATAGGTGTTGTGGCATTGTAGTCAAGATAGATCATTCGAATCGCCTCCTCCTTTCATAAGATGAGTTAGTGCGTATAATCTATTATATTAATCGAATCTCCAACTTTCTTCACGATCGCTGCTTTCATTTGCTCCGCATGAGGACACGGGAACCCAATCGGGTTACCTCGAGTGATACATGAAGCAAGAACAATTGTATCTGCTCCACGCTTGACCATCTCAGCTGCTCTCGTCACAGCTTTCTTGCCGGGACACCCACCGCACGTCGTTACACCAACAACTTCGATATCTTCTTCAACGCCTTCGAATGCCAATTTCTTAGTGTTCATAACCTTAAAACAAGTTGTAGCAGGGCACATATCCTCTGTCTGCATACATCTAATTAATCCTACCTTCATTTTTCGGTCCCCTCATTTCTTATTGATTTAATCTTATCAAATTGTTTTTCCATCTGCTCAACCATAGCATCTCTCATAATCATGCATGCTTGTAGCGTTTTAGGATTATCCAGAGAATAGTACATTTTAGTTCCCTCACGTCTTACTGTCACTACGCCCTTTTCTCGCATGACAGCTAAATGTTGTGATATATTAGGTATCTTAACTTCCATTTTGGATGCAATTTCTTCAACACAGAGTTCTTGAGTACCTAATAAAAATAGAATTTCTATCCTTTTGGGGTTTGCCATGAACTTGCAAAATTCTGCATGTAATTTAAATAACTCTTTTTCAGTTTGCACAGCGATTTGCTCCTTTTTCGTATTTGCGTACTTTCGCAAATAGATGATAAGTTCATGTTAAACCATTTGATAATGATTTGTCAATAGTGTTCTCATGTTCTTTTCCTGCAATAGTTTTTCAAACCTTTAGTTTAGATTATGATATAAAAAACCGGAATCAATTTTTTGACTCCGGCTTCAAAGCTATTTAAATTCATATGCATACGGTTCTTGCATAAGCTCTGGATTAATCTCGTTTAAATATTTCAACATATACTTTAAGCTTTCCTTCAATATGCTTTCTTAAATCTTCATCGCTGTCTATTAACACAAGCTCTAATTCAGAAATCCGTATAATTGACTTCTTCAAGTAGACAGGAAATAATATATCTCTCATTGAATCAAAATAAGCTCTCTGATAAGCTCTTCCATATTCAAATGGAAATTCTAATTTTGGTTTTCTATATCCAGGCTGCCCCTTTTCAATAGCTCTCGTATAATTTTCCTGACAATAACGTTTATATTCATCTATATTAAAGCCTATGTCTATATCTTTGGACGTATTGATGATATTAAGAGTTTTTAGTCTAAATTCCGTAAAATGCTGCAATTCATCGATTTCTATTGCCAAATTTTCTTTTTCAAAATATGCATCAACTCTGAGTTTTCTTTTTCTCTTTTCTAACAACTTAGCCTTATCACCTGATAACCCTATAAAGATACAATCGAGTGTATCCATAGCTTGCTTATTTTCTACACTCATATGGGTATTCAGTAACCAATCAAAAGTTTTCTGTCTTTCAGCTTTAGATCCTAGTATCTCTTCAATTAAATTTACGATTCTATTCTCAAACGCTCCCATATCTTCTCCTTGCCATAGACTCAATATCAAGGGCTAGTAATTCAGATTACATCGATTTTGGAGGAATTGTCCTATGTCATCTATATTTTAGCCCTTTTTTAGGGGTCAAAAAACGTCATTTTTCGTCCGTTTTTTGGCCCCAAAATCGGCTTCAAACCACTATATGTTGTGGTTAAACTCTACTTTTTCTCACCAGAACCACTACGTGTCATCAGAATTATCGCTTCTACGTGCTCCGTCATAGGAAACATATCAAACGCATGCATCGACTGCACCTTAAACCCATTTACCGTCAAATACTTAAGATCTCTCGCAAGTGACTCTGGACCACATGATACATACACCACAGTCTTTGGTGCAAGCTTCACTAGTGAAGCCAAGAATGGTTCATCACTGCCTGATCTAGGTGGGTCCATGAATACGACGTCGATCTTTTCTTTTTCTTCAGCCAGTGCCACCATGAAGTCGCCTGCGTCGGCTTGGTAGAATCTCGCGTTTTCGATGCGGTTGTGTTTTGCGTTATAGATGGCGTCTTTGACTGCATCCTTGTTGAGTTCAACGCCGATGACCTCTTTGGCTTTTTTACTTGCGATAAGGCCAATGGTTCCGATACCGCAGTAGGCGTCGAGTACGGTCTCTTCACCCGTTAAGCCAGCCAGTTCGATGGCTTTCGTGTAAAGCTTTTCTGTTTGCACAGAGTTGACTTGATAGAAGCTCTTTGGCGATAGTCGGAACACCGTACCACATAGCGTATCTTCTATCGTTCCCTTACCGTAGAGCACGGTTTCTTGATTACCAAGCACCATGCTGGTTCTTCTGTTATTAATATTTAAAACGACACTTGATATCTCAGGATGTCTTTCCAATAGCGCTCTTACAAAGTTGTTTTTACTTGGCATCACTGGATTACCCGCAACGAGTACGACAAGTACCTCACCACTGACATGACCTCTTCTGATCAAAACGTGTCTTAAAAAGCCCGTTCCAAAATCCTCGTCGTAAGGCATCATTTTAAACGATGGCATGAGTTCGCGAATCGTGTTAATAATCTTGTTTGCCACTGAGTTTTGAATCTCGCAGTTGGTCACTGGTATTACATGATGAGATTCTTCCTCATATATACCTGAAATAATCTTACCTTTTTTATCATAAGAAAACGTCGCATGAACCTTATTTCTGTAATGACGTGGGTCTTCCATGCCAACGATGGGTTGAACCTTTCCATAAGCACCTAATAGTTGGTTAATCTTATGGTCTTTATATCTCAGCTGTCCTTCATAAGTGAGATGCTGTAATTGACAGCCGCCACAGCTACCGTAGACACCACAGGTGTTTTCAGTATGAAATTTGTGGAAGATCTCACGTACCACGCGGTCCTCAGCCTGTTGATAGCCGTTGCGTGTATTCCCCTTACCTTTATAATTGGTTTTACCTCTATAGTTAGGTGAAGGCTTGCCTGTGTTTGAGTGATTACTATATCCTTCATTACCATTTGAGCGACCTCTTGCTCCTGGTTTAGAGTTTGCTCCAGGTTTAGAGTTTGTTCCAGGT
>DJWQ01000016.1:0-1311 GCA_002441045.1 Firmicutes bacterium UBA6226
GTATCGTCATCTGAATATTGAGCGTAAATCTTTAAAGTAACCATTTCTTCTTCTGTCGTTGGTTGTGTTTCACTTATTGCTGCTGCCGTAGTTTCTGTAGTATCGGTTGTATTTGAACTACATCCTGCAACAGACATCAATACAAGCAATAAAATTAGCATTAATGATATAACCTTTTTCATTTGATTCTCTCCCTTATCCTTTTTTCGTCTAGATTAGACGTTGACATGACTGATTATAATTGAACCCGTCATTTGATAGAATGGAATATTCAAAATAGTCTTGTACTTTTCAAAAAAAAAGAGTTCTTTGTATTAAAAAAGAAACTCTTTGAAATCATCAACTAAAAAACTCTTTTGGCGAACTGCCAAAGTGGTTCTTAAAGCATTTGCTGAAATAACCTGGATCATTGTAGCCTACCATCTCTGAAATAGATGCAAGCTTATATTTCCCCTCGAGAATCAATTGCTTAGCCTTATCCATCCTAACAGAAGTTAAATACTCAGAAATCGTTGTACCAAACTCTGATTTAAACATTTTCCTCAGATAAGTTTGATTGACCAGGAGGTGCTTAGACAATTCATCAATACTTAGTTTTGCATTTGAATAATTCTCTAAGATATAATTTTGTGCTTCTCTAGCAATTTGTCCTGTTCGTGAGATACTATGCGCATTTAAGAAATCAAAGGCCTTTTTATAAATGACCTTGATAAATCTTCTTTGCTCGGATTCATGTTGTGTGTTAATAACTAAGTATGGATCAAAATCCTCTGAATAAATTTCTACAATATCCCGCCCAGCTTTCACGATATAGGAAAGCAGTAGACTAATTAAACTCATATTGATCATCTTTTTGTAACCCTCTGAAAAGTGTTTAATATCGGCTTCATGAAATACACTTTCCAAAACCTCCAGGGTTAAATCATAGTTACGTTGATGTAAGTGATTGAGTATAATTTCATTAATCTCAGCCGAATAAAAACCAAAAGTCTTTTCTTCTGTGGTAATGGCATCATAATACAGTATCGCGCTAGAATTGTTTTGATATCTATGCCCTAAGGCATTTATTGCTTCTAGATACGATCGTCTGATACCACTAAATCCTTGATGCACTTTACCTACACCTACCGATATGCCCATCATCGTTTTTTCTTGAACAAACTTTATGAAATATCGAATTTCATCTTCATCGACTTTTAAGGACGAATTCGAATCAACAGCCATAATAAAGATGATTCTACCTTCATAATCACTAAAATAAACTCTTTTCAGCTCACTCTCCATAAAATCATAGTACAGAGGTGCAATCAA
>DJWQ01000016.1:1349-2822 GCA_002441045.1 Firmicutes bacterium UBA6226
GTTTCATTTGATAACTCTCTAGAATAGATTAGTGCGCGATAAACACGTTCCTTTTTTACACTGATCTCATCTGATCGATCTTGTTCAATTTCTATCGCTTTGTTGATATTGTCTTGTAAATTTAATAAGGTCAAAATTAACTCTTCTTTTTCAAATGGTTTAACGATATAATCCACAACACCTAGCCTTAAAGCCCTTCTAGCATACTCAAACTCACTGTTACCTGTAATCAAAACTACCAATGTTTCAGGAGAGATTTCATTGATTTTTTCGGTTAAATCAAGGCCATTCATATAGGGCATTTTTATATCTGATAATACGAGATCAGGTTTGTATTTTTCTAATTTTTCCAATGCTTCAACGCCATTTTTTGCATCACATACCAATTCAAAGCCATAGGACTGCCAATCAATAGCGGTCTTTAAATAATCTAAAAATATTGGCATGTCATCCACGATCATTACTTTAATCACATTGTACTCCTTTAGCATGTAATCTAATTATCACTCTAGTATATTGATTTAGCTCACTTTCAATTGTGATGCCTGATGCGTTTCCGCAATGTAGCTTTAATCGATGATTGATATTTTTAAGTCCAAAACTCTTAATACTATAGACTTCATTTACGGCTTCAGTGCTAGCAAACATCTCATTTAGCTTTGTGACTCTCTCCTCGGATATGCCTACGCCATTATCTTCAATGATGATTTCAATCAAATCCTCGGCAGCGCATCTTGAATAGATTTCAATCATACCATTATCTATTCCATTTATAAAACCATGTTCAATTGCGTTCTCAACAATGGGTTGTAATGTAAGTTTAGGGATATCAATTAGCCCAATTTTCTCAGGTAAATTAATCTTGTATCCAAACAAATCTGGATAGCGCAATTGCTGAAGTGACAAGTAATCTTCTGTTAATTTCACTTCGGTTTGAATCTCCACGATATCTGCGCCACCCGACAGTGAATTTCTATAATACTCTCCTAACCTTCTCGTGACCATTTGCGCTTTACGCGCTTGACCCATTTGAGATAACTTTAAGATAATATCTAAGGTATTGTATAGAAAGTGTGGCTTAATCTGCTGCTGTAATAGTGCCAATTCATATTGTCTTTTTTTCTCCTCGACACCTGCAACCTCTTTAATCAGTAAATCCACACGATTGCCCATGGTATTAAAGCTTTTTGCCAGCATACCAATTTCATCATTGGTTCTCATGTTAAACTTGAAGTTGAAATTACCTTCTGATATTTCCTCTGCACCTTTTTTAAGCTTTAAAATAGGTGCTGTTATCAACTGGTTAATCACAAGCGTCATCGTAATCTCTAAAATGATGATTGTAATTAGTAAAAAGATTAACAGTAAAATAATGTTACTTAAATCTTGAATAAACAAATCTAAATTTGCTTCACTAACTATGCGCCAATCTAATGGTGAGAAGTTTAGTTTTGTTACCAATATTTTCTCTTC
>DJWQ01000055.1 GCA_002441045.1 Firmicutes bacterium UBA6226
CCAAATGTGGCTTTAGTAAGATGCCATTGGTTGTAAGTGTCACTTCCTTAATCCCATCGATCTGTTTGATTTCACCGATCAATTCCGGGAGACCTTTCCTTACCAATGGCTCACCACCAGTAAATCTAACCTTAGTCACACCTAAATCTGCCATCGCTTTTACCAGTTTGATGTACTCTTCATTCCTGAGAACACTGTCATGAGGCTGCTTTTCAATACCAGCTTCTGGCATACAATATTGACATCTTAAGTTACATCGATCAGTTACTGATAGTCTCAAATAAGAAAGCTCTCTTCCAAAGTTATCTTTCATATTCATTACCTCCTACAGTGATGAACTTAAGGCCATCAAATGTATAACCACCTGTTTCTAATAACTTTTTCTTAAAGTCGTCTGATTCTAAAAGTTCTAAAAAATCTAAAACTGGCTTGAGCTGCATAAACTTAGCTGGAATTAGAAAGTCATACGCTTCTATGGCTACTGGGCGATAGTTTAATCCCATAAGACGTGCTACCGACTCGATTCCCATACCCACATCAGCATTGCCTGCTAGTACAGCTGACGCAACTGCAGTATGAGTCAGTACCTCTGTTTGATAACCAATGATTTCGTTTTTCTTAATCTGGCTGGTTTTCAGTAGATAATCGGTCAAGAGTCTTGTTCCTGCACCGTTTTGTCGATTGACAAACGTCAGTGCTCTATTTTTAATTTCCTCAAAATTTTCAACCATCTGATCTTCTTTTTTCATATAAAACCCTTGCCATCTTTTGATGCCCTTCACGAGCACACAGGGTTCATTTGGCAAATAGCGTTTTACAGCTTCTATGTTATAAGTTCCCGAGGCTTCATCGAGTAAGTGAATCGGAGCGATATGTGCCTCTCCTCTTTTAATTGCCATGATGCCGCCCAAACTGCCCGTATGTGCTGAAAGAAGGTGGGTTGTTTTTTTCTTCTCTAGTAATAAATCCGACACCCAGTCCATAATAATATCGTGGCTGCCAATAGACACCAGTCCATTTTCAGGCTTGAGATGCATTCTAGTCATTTCGACGGATACATTGCTACCTGCTGTAAAGCCTTCAGAAGTTTTGTCTATTGTCAATATTCCGTTGGCTTTCACTAAGGACATGGTCGATGCAGCGCCTCTTTTTAGCGGTGTCGCAATCAACTTATCATCTACAAATCCTAGCTGGACTCTTACAAACTCCTTATGCTTTAACGATGACGGAACTGCCTGCGAGAGGACAGCTTCGCTTTTTTGCGTCGGCTTTTTTATGGGATCCAGTAATGGCATAACAAAGTGCTTGAACGTCATATAGGCTGAAACTGGATATCCAGGTATCCCAATGACGGGTACATCCTCTATCGCACCTAATATCGTCGGTTTGCCTGGCTTAATATCGATGCCATGCACCCATACCTCACCTAGCTCAGCGATTAATGAAGATGTATAATCCTCGCTGCCAGCAGATGAGCCCGCATTGATGATCACGATATCGTTTTCTTGAACCGCTTTTTTTAGTGCTGCGCGAAGCTGTTCTTTATCATCTGGGACGATTGGGTATCTAACCGGTAGCCCGCCACTCTCAAGGACGAGTCCTGAAAACATGTGACTATTGGATTCCAGAATATCGCCGGGCTTTAGCTCAGTGCCAATCTCTACGATCTCAGTCCCAGTCGGTATCAAACCTACCTTTAACTGCTTATAGACTTTTAGATGCTGAGTACCACCACTGACAAGTGCACCTAAATCGACGGCTGTGATCTTATGATTTCGAGTCAGCAGCATCTCACCTACGACGAAATCTTCTCCAACCATTCGGACGTGTTCCCATTTATGACTAGGGGTTCTAATTTCTACTCTTTGGTCCTCTAAAATGACGATATCTTCTATCATAATAACGCTGTCATATGGCGATACGATCACGTCGCCTGTATCGACAAAGATAAAATCCTCTGGTGACTTTAATATGACAGGATTTCTTTCATCTGCAAATGCGGTTACCTCAGAGCGTACTGCTATTCCATCCATAGCGGCGGCGTTAAAGTTAGGATTTGAATATTGGGCAAATATAGGTTCACTTGTGATTCTACCAAAGGCAGCTTCTACAGCAATTGTTTCTTCTACCTGAGCGATCTTTCCAGATGTCTTTTCTTCAAAGCAGTTTATGGCGTCTTCTATGGTGACTGTTTTAAGATAAATATTTCGCTTCATAGTTCCTCCCCTATAACAGATAGGCAGTAAGTCGATCGCCTTTCAAAACGCCTTCATGGTGCATAGGGATAACCACGTAGGCATTTGCCTCTGACATGGCACTTACCATCCCTGATTTACCATAAAGAACGGATGCAATCAACTCACCCTCTTGCATCGTTAGTTTTACCAATTGGTAGACATCTCGACCACTGGAAGCGTATATTTGAAAATCCGCGATACAGGGAACGCTTTGTATATGAGATGAGGTCTTTCCCATCAAATAATGGATAAAGGGTTCAACCAATGCTTTCATAGTGATAAAACAAGCTGCAGGATGTCCTGGTAAACCAAAAATCGCTTTGTCTTTTACTTTTCCGACTATGGTTGGTTTCCCCGGTTTTATCGCCAACCCGTGGATAAAGACATTCGGTGCACCTTCAAAAGAATCGATTACCATTTGCGTCATATCCTTCGTTCCAGCGGAGCTACCACCTGATAGGATTAAAAGATCTGCATCTTCAAGCGCAGTAGCAACCGCACTTTTCAGACCTTCAAAGGTATCGGAGACATGACCTGAATAGACGACATCACAATTATTTTCCATTAAAATTGAAGCGATAATACTGCTATTACAGTCTCTTACTTGACCATAATCAGGCGTCTGATTCACTTCTACCAGTTCATCACCTGTTGATAAAATAGCCACCTTGGGTTTTTTATTCACATTAACCACATGATAACCTAAGCTTGCAAGTAAACCAGCGTGCTGTGGTGCTAATTGGGTACCTTTGGTTAAAACTGTCTTGCCCTGTTTTACGTCTTCTCCAACTGAAACGATATGTTCACCCACTCGCGCTGATGTATAAAAGGCGATATCTTTACCTAGTGCCTCTGTATGCTCGATCATAATCATCGCCTCGGCATTTTGAGGGATTTCTCCACCAGTTGGTACATATTGCGTGGTACCTTCTATTAAAGGTAGCTCGGCTTTAGTCCCTATCGCCACTTGAGCTGTTTCAGCCAATAGGATCGGCGACTGTTCTGATGCGCCTAAAACATCTGCACACACGACGGCATAGCCATCCACCATCGACCGTCTAAAGTCAGGGAGATTTTCATTTGATACAATGGATTCGAAGAGGATATGTCCATAGCATTGATTTAAAGTCAATGTCTCATAGCCCTCTAATGGTTTAAATCGTTCTTTTAACTGTTCTAAAGCCATTTCAACTCTTACGACATTCAGGTAAGCCATTTTCTACTCCTTTATACTTTAAGCAGTGCATTGTCCTTCAAAACCCACGATTCTCCAGCAATACGGCTGATTTGATGATGATCGTGACTAACTAGCAATAACGTTCTTGAAGGTATTTTTACATACTCAAGTAGTATATTTTCAATTTCCCTTACTGTCTCTCTATCTATATTCGCTGTCGGTTCATCTAGAAGTAAAATGTCTGGTTGCCAAATCATGGCACGCCCAAGAGCGACCTTTTGTTTTTCTCCTGATGAAAGTGTTGCAGCTTCTCTATGCTCAAGTCCTTTTAATCCCAGCTGTTCGATCATTTTATAAACCTTATCTTT
>DJWQ01000240.1 GCA_002441045.1 Firmicutes bacterium UBA6226
CTACAAAAAAACAAAGGTTAACAATAGGAAAAGATTGTTAACCAAAAAAAAACAAAAAACCGGCAACTATGCGGAAACCTTGGGGTTTGGGGGTGGTTTCACGGAGCATAGCTACTGGTTCAGAGTTGGTTTTTTTTATAGCTTAACTATAGCACTTAGTGCTTTCAACATCATGAGAATTTCATTAGAATTCTGTTAACTGAATATTGAATTTGTATTACAAACAGACAGCTTTCAGTAAAACTGTTATAATTGAATCATAATTTTTATAAAGACTCATAGTTTCTATAAAAGCGTATTTTACATAATCCGTTCAATTTTCCAAAGGAGGTATTTTAGTATGAAGGCGTTGGAACGATACAAGCTAAAGCTGGATACTTTTTTAGAAGCGCAGGAACTGCAATCTAAAGTAGAAGTCTTTTTTAATCACTTTCATAAGTTTGATATTTATCAGCACACCATTGAAGTGCTTGAAGAGTTAAATTTACATAAAATAAAATATGCACTTGATCAGTCAACCTATGAGCGATGTAAAATGGGCATCCTGCTTCACGATATTGGAAGGGTTATCCCAGCTGATGATGTGTTTGATTTTTGTGAGGCATTTGGATATATCGCCACAAGCTGTGAAAAAAAAGCGCCTGGAATCATGCACCAAATCTGCTCTAGATATTTAGCTGAATCTATTTTTAATATAAAAGATGATGAAGTCCTTGAAGCCATCGAGTGTCATACGACCTTAAAGGCTGAGCCTTCTTTAATTGCTAAAATAGTACATCTTTCAGATAAAACCAGTTGGAAGGAAAAAGAAGTTCAACCTCTGGTTAAAAGATTACGTGAGGCATGTGATTTAGATGAAGCCCTTTTTATTTATCAAAAGCATATTTATGATGGAAGACTAGATATGAACTGCTATCACCCTTGGTCATATGCCGCTTATTTAATTCTAAAGGAAAGAGTAGAAGTGCGTCTGATATGTGAGAAGACCGTAAAATAGTGATGCTTATTTACCAAATAAACCAGTATGAGTAGAGAAAGGAATCAACATGAGTTTAAAACAAAATAATAAAAATACAACGACTAATGAAAATCCAAAGGAAAAGAAAGCCTACCAAAAAGGGTCTTATATTGGTATCGGGATTGCTTTAGGTGTAACTTATGGCCTTATATTTGATAATCTAGCTTTAGGAATAGCATTAGGCGTAGCCATAGGGGTAGCATTAGATAGCAATCAACAAAAGCGCAATAAAAATTGAAATAAAAATTGGAATAAAAGTTGAAATAAAAAAAGCCTACCTCAATTTTAACTATTTAAGTGACTTTTATAGTAAAGATTAAGGTAAGCTCAATTTATTATTGTGTTAAATATTGATAGAGATGTAGCATTGTGATATAAGCTTGTTGTCTTTGGTAACCACCTTTTGGATTAAATCTATTATTTCCAACACCTGACATGATTTTGAGATCGTAAACATAGCCAATGGATTCTAATGCCCATGGTGCAGTTTCAGACTGATCAGAAAAATTTGGATACTTTGAAGTATTAGTTTTGCCTAGCGCAGCTGCAGTAGCGAAAAGCATTCTAGCTGCTTGCTCTCGTGTAATTTCTTTATTTGGAGAAAATGTAGTTTGTGATGTACCATTAATGATGTCGAGTGCATATGCAGCAAAAATATCATCTTTATTAACTTGTGATAAATTACTTATATCTTCAAATGTAAGTGATTTTGGTAATTCGATATTCTGTTGAGCTAGATAATTTTGAATGGGCATTTTGGTAGTTTCTTCAATACAGATTATTGCCAATGTACAAAACTCACTTCGGGTCATAATTTTCATATAGTCATTTTGCATATCAAGTGGGACAAGTTTACGGTACTCAGCTTCCCTAACTTCTGCAATTGCCCAACTTGAAGGTGAGTCCTGTAGATTTTGAGCAGTCAATCTAAATGCATTATTGTTTGTAGTCTCGCTTTTATACGTTCCTTTTTTTCCTCCGCCTGTCCAAAGAGTGTTGTCTTTTTTAATAATTGCCATATTTGAGTAAACTGATACATACAAGACATTGTCCTCTAGTTTTGTCGGAACTAAGTCATCAGGTACAATTTGATTATCTCCCCAAGTCCATAAAGTATGATCTGATTTCACAGCTAGAAATGTATTATCGTAAATTGCAGCTTGGATCACTTGATCCATAACCTTTATTGGTGACAAAACTGGACCAGTGATTATGCCTTCATGTGTATATAGCTTACCACTGTCACCATTACCACACATCCAAAGTGAACCATCTTTTCTAATGATCATCGTGTTGCTGCTGTAACTGGCTACTGACTGCACATCTGTAAGTACTTTTTCAGGTGTTAAAACTGGATTGGTATGACCAACCCCTAAAGCACCTGAACTTACCCCGTCTTTATCCGTACTCCATGCCCATAGGACATCGTCCTCGTCGATAAAAAAGCGATTCGAGCCACCAGTAGCAATGTATTTCACTTTTTTATCATGTTCAACTTTTACAAAGGATTTGTCTTCAAGCTCAAAAAGTTCTCCATTTGTTTTTAGAACCATAAGTATATTACTATAATAGGGTTCTAGGGCTACTGAACTGACATCCGTTAAGAGCTGTGAAGGTACTGTAGAGCTATATTTTCCAATCCTTCCCCAGTACCATAAAGTACCATCTCTCTTAACGGCTAATACCGCATATCGGTTAGCAGCTACCGACTTGACATCATTTAATAGTACGATAGGTTCGTCAATGTAGGCGTCATTTTTTAGTAACAATTCCTGAGCGTTATCTCCAAATCCCCAAAGTGTGCCATCTTTAGTAATATAAAAAGTAGTTCCCCAACCAACAGTAGTTGTACCAGCTTCACCAACTGCAAAACTTGGTGTAACAGAATTGCTCATCAGCATAATAAAAGCACTGAAAAGCAAAACCAATTGACAAACTTTCAAATGCTTTAATTGAGTTAAAAAATGATTTGAATTTGACATTATATGCCTCCTTAAATTGAACTAAATGCATCTATTATTTCTTGTTTATTTGGGTGTGGACCAACCATATCCTCAGTAGGGAAAACGAGTATTGCATTTTGATTAATAAAACACTTACTGCTTACGACTTTGCCGTTGATTTCAATCCCAAAAAAAGTGATATAACTTTCATTCTGTGCTGTATTTATGTTCTCTATGGCTTTTGGATCAGTAGAATCGGGATCAAATAAGTACATCTCAAACGGAATGTAATTGATGCTAAAACCATAGCCACTTATAGCGCCAATTGCTGAGGCATCTTTTGGAACCGCATCGCCTATATCTAAATTATTTGCTTTTAATTTTTCTCTAAAGGTAGCAATGAAATCATCAAATAAGTCAGATTGATCAATTTGAGCAGCCTCAATAGTTTCAACAGCTTCAGCAGCTTCAGCAGCTTCAGCAGCTTCTGAAATTGATGTTACAGCTGTGTTTTCATTTGAAGTAGCGTCACATGCGGTTAATGTAAAAACAATCATCATGCTGATCAATATTAGTTTTAAATTAATTTTTATCATTTTTCCTCCTAATCATTTGGTGTAATTGTAAGTTCGTAAATATCAAGAATACCTGATTCACCTTTTCCCTCATAATAAAGTTTAAAGGCTTCACCAGCAAAAATTTGATTAAATGCATCTGTGTTAACTATAGAGCTAAAGCCAAGTGCACCATGATTGTTTAATTCATAATCCTCTTCAAGATACATAGATAACAGCGGCGAAATAAATCCAGGTGACAATTCAAAATCTGGCATAGCTTTGAGTTGAACATCAAAATCACTCATTAGCTCAATAAAGGTCGTGCCTTCATTAAAATCAGCATATTGATTAGGGTGATAGCCACCAATGCCTGCTCTTAATATTTTTAAGGATACAGGATGACCTTCATCCTCATCTAAAGCAATTTGATAATCTGGATGTGTAGGCTGACTAATTACAGAAGACGTTGGATATAAATCGATACCACCGATCTGAGCGATGAAGTCATTAAGCTCATCAAGAGTGATAATCCCATCTTGTAGATCGTCAAAGATATAGAAGAAATCCTCTTCATAAGGTTGCCATTCATCTTGTGTTAGTTCTCCAGATTGATCGGTGTCAAGTTCTTCAAACCATTCTGAGCTACCATCAAGCAAGATTTCAAGGCCGTTGAAAAATGCAGGGGTTTCAAACATAATTTCAACATCTGTCCAATTTGCTTGAATTTCGTATCCATAAATAGTGTTGGTGTACTTAAAATCAATATTGAATTTGCCACCAGACAAACTGTTATCATCTACATCATTGGCATAATTATTATTTTCAGTAACACTATTATTATCTTCTGAAGCAAATGAAGTGGTCTGTATATTGGCATTATTATCTACCGTTTCAATTTGATTACATCCTGATAATAAAAAGAGGATAAAAAAGAGCATCAATATTAGAGTTCGTTTTTTATTCATGTTTTCCCTCACTTTAGTTTTTCGATACAATTGTAATCTGAACATATGGGTCGTTACCCGTACCTGTTAATTGGCTTATTAAAATGGTTACGGTGTAACCAGCAGTCTCGCCTTCGATTTGAACAGCTTTTTGGTATTCAGTAGAACTATCAAGCTTGATATTAAAGTCAGATAGGTCACTGTAGAATGCGACGCCTTCGTCAAATTGATCTGAGGGCAGAATTAAGTCGATAAAACCACTTCCACTTGGCGCCAATGAGCAGCCTATTATTTTTGCCTTAGAATAAATTGGAACTTCATCTTCTGGATAATTGTCATCTAAATTCACCTCACTTGCAGAGGTATAAGACAATATTGAACTACTTGATTCATCTTCGTTTGAATCTAACGTAGATACATCATCAGTTTGGTAAGTTATATAGACGTTTACACCTTCATCTATAGATTCAATTGTAAGCCCTTTGATAAATACGTCACCGTATGAAAATCCTTCATAATAAGCTTGATCCTCTCCAGCATATGCGATATCTAAATCAAATTCGTTGACATAGTAGTTTAAAAGGGTTTCGTAATTTTCATCAACTGTGTATAGTAATGTATAATTGTTTGTATTAAAGTTACTTTCATCTAGTATTTTAGCGTTTGAATAGATTGGTACAGGCATTTTTTGTGCGCTTTCGCTTGAAACAGCAATATTGTCATTTGAATCAGTAGTATCTGATGGGGTTGCTTTTGTGCAGCCAGATAAACAGAAAATAATGAGAATAGCAACTAAGCCAGCCGATCGCATCTTTTTAAATAGGTATAGTTGAATTAGGTGTGAATTCATAATTGCCTCCATATTTTTAATCATTATTTGCATCCCACCACGGTGGCATAAAATCACCTTGATAAGAATAATCAAAGTACTCTTGTGTATAATCACTTGGCATTTCGAAAACGCTCAGTTCAAAAGGTTCCGTTGAAAAATGACTGAAAATGAAGTGTATGACTTCAGAGTCATTATTGTATTGCTTATATTCAGTTAACACTTGATTGTTCATTATCAACTCATAACTTATATTGAAGTCCTTATCATCTGAAGGGATAATGTACTTATAAACTGTACCATTATCGGTTTCAATGATTTCAAGCGGATCAGTTGAGACGATTCTTAATAATAAATCAAATAGAAAATCAGATGCAGGACTTAAATAGGTTTTAACTTGCTGTGTGTTATCTAATATATAATTAACAAGTCCATCTGATTCAATTTCCCTTATAAAAACAAGATCATTATTCATATTGGGCTGATAGAAATAGCTTGCAATTTTACCATCAAACATATAGAAATCTATTGGATTCGTATTTTCTCCAATTGCTTGATAAGAAAATTGTAAATATTCTGAATTACCACATTGATAAAATAAAAAATTGTATGGGCTCACCTGATTCATATCATCTGATGCAAAAGTTGTTTCTTCAAGTACAGTGGTTTCATCAGATTCAGTTGTTTCTAAAGGATCAAGAGTTTGCATTTGAGACTCATTTTCATACTGTTTTTTTGTATCGAGTTCTTGTATATCCGCAGATTCGGAAGGAAACAATTTTTGACAGCCCATAAGTGTAAAAGAAAATAGAATTAAGAATACAATAATCATTATTTTTACTTGCCTTATCATGTAATCTCCTTTCTTTAAAGTATTAAGTCAATAATGCCAGCTTCAACAACGTTATTCTTTAAATCTGAAATTGCTCTTACGCAATCACTGTAAAGATCAAAAGAGTTGCTAGTGAAAATAATTTCTCCACTAAAGCCAATCAATGAAAAGCGAGTCCCTTCCTTTATTGTTCTCACTAAAAAATAGGGATAGGGCTCTTTATTATTGCTTGTGCCTTCGCAATCATCTTCATTTTTGATTGCAGCTACTTTTGAAGTATCACGAATCAGTGAAATACATCTTTCAATTTCAGAGCGACTGCTGAAGCTTTTGGAAATAATCGTCGTTTGTTCATTTTGTAATTTGTAAGTAAAGTAAAATTGATCGGTAGAGGTGAGCTTGATCTCAAAATAGGACTGTTTCATTGGACCTCCTAATTGCAACCTTTTCTTTATAGTAATCTTAAATCTTATTTCTAAATAGTGTCATCGGTCATTGGTTAGGTCACATAGCGGGTCATTGAATAGTCACTAATAGTCACCACATATTTACTAGAGTTGTTTTGCTCGATATAATTAAGAAATGAAAAGAGGTGCAGATATGGATGTGAGTATAAAGCTTGCAAGAGATTTTAATACGATTTTAACAGCGCATTTAGCGACCTTATTCTTATTATCGATTTTTACAACCTATCTATGGTCAAAAGCAAAAAAAACACCCCTCTTATACAGCTATCTAACTGTAATTGGGATGATTGCTTTATGGATGATTGCTAAAATATTAAAGACTTTGTCTCCAAATATTGAAATGAGATGGTTTTTTATACTGGTTCAATATTTTGCTATTGATTGTCTTGGTATTGGTTTGATTGTTTTTTCACTTATCTATAAGACGAATGAGGTGCCAAAGCTAAAGTTTGTTTTATTGATTAGTATTTTACCAATGATTTCTTTTTTAGCTATTTTAACCAATCCATGGCATATGCAATTCTATTCGTATTTTGACATATATAAGGATCGATTTGGCTTATTATTTTATTTGGGTCAGAGTATTCACTATGTTTATTTAATCATAGGAATTGTAATTTTAACGAAAGGATTTACAAAGCAGCCAGTTTTCAGAGGTCGTGAAGGGACGGGGATTCTTTTTGGCGCCTTTGTTATGTTGCCACTAATTGCTAACTTCTACTATATTTTATTTAAAATGGATTTTTTTGAATGGATTTTTCCTTTCCCAGTATTTGATTTTTCTCCAATAGCCGCATCAATTTCTTTAATGTTGTTCATTATACCTGCATTAAAATTTAGATTCTTTGACTTATTTCCTTTTTCGATTATAAAGTTGTACGATATTGTGCCTGTTGGGATTGCCTATTTAGATGAAAATTTAAATGTATATAGTGAAAATTTGAGATTTAAAGAACTATTAAATGATGCTAATATTACGTCCAATTATATTGAAAGTATTGAACTGTGTCAGATGTTTGACCAAAATACAAAGGATGATCTTATCAATTTCTTAAATTTAGAGTCTCAGTTAATTTTAGAGCTACATACAAAGTTTAATCATTATTACAAGTTGGTAAAAAGGACGCTAGAGCATAAGCATTTACTTATTTTTGTATACGATATGACTATGGCGAAGAGTAATTTAAATAAAATTATAGTACAAAATGAAGCTCTGATTAATGCGAATTATGAGTTAGATAAAATGACAAAAAACACAAATGAATTGAATCTTGCCAGAAGCAAAGCAAAAATCGCACAAAATGTTCATGATATTCTAGGTCATTGTTTGACGGTTGTTATAAGTGCTGGAGAATTAGCGCTATTGTCAAATAAGGAAGAAGCGAAGAAGAAGGCATTGCAGATGGAAGAATTACTCACGAGTAGTTTAAATGATCTTAGAAATACTTTTTCAGATGAGTCATTTAAAGTAAAACAAACTTCGCTATTAAAAGCATTAAATCATTTGAAGAACGACAGCTTGCAATTAGAAATAAATGTAAATGGAGAAGCTTACGAACTTTCAAGTGATTTGACAGAATCAATTTACAGAGTCTGTCAAGAAGCGATAACAAATGCGATCAAACATGGACATGCTAAGATAATTTATTTTGTATTTAAGTACAATAATGACGGTGTGGAGTTTTATGCCATTGATAACGGCTTTGGTTGTAAGGAAATCAATTTAGGCTACGGACTAAGCGGCATTGAAAAGAGAGTCGTAGCATGTGGTGGCAATGTCACTTTTTCATCAGATGGTGAAAGTGGATTTACCATATATGCGAGACTCCCTAGGTCATACTAATGCTTGATTAATAGCAAATACTGACAGCTCAGTTCGATCTGAAAAACCTGTAATAGAAAGTAATTTTGAAATTTTGTTCTTAATTGTACCTTCGCTATAGTTCAAAATAGAGCCTATTTCCTTATTTGATTTGCCTTGTACGATTAATTTCAAAATACTGATATCAACATTGTCGAAAACCATATTATTTACAGTAATTTTTTGATGCTTACAATTAGGTAAAGCGACAATTGATGACTGCAAAACTTTGTAAGCGCCTGAATGAAAAAGTATCATATTGTTATAGATGCATTTTACCGATAGAATTAATGCTTCAGGAGTAATGTCTTTAATCAAATAACCGTCTGCACCGAGTTGAACTGCACTTGAAATATTTATGTCATCTTCAAAAGTTGTAAGCATAATAACTTTGGTTTGAGGAAATTGCTGCTTCAATATTTGCAGTGTTTCTATCCCATTTTTTTGAGGCATACCGATATCTAAAATGGCAACATCCGGCTGTTCCTTTTCGCAAGATTTGATAACTTCAAACCCATTAGAACAGGATGCAATGGTTTTAAAATCGTTATCCTTTTCTAACATTTCTTCAAGCAACGATCGAAAGAGTAAATGATCATCTGCTATGAGTATTTTTATCATCTATGTACATCCTTTCTAGAAATTTTATCAACAGATCGCCTAACCTCAGAATAAATTTCTCTTAATTGCAATATGATAGCCTTGAGTGCTTTCATAAAATCAATTTCATCGTTCTTAAGACGTTTTAAACTTATCAGTGAGGATTCAATTTCTTTGATTAGATGATTTTGGATATGCTCAATTATTTCAAGTCTTTCTTTCTCAAATGCCAAAGCACCTGAAATTAGAACAGAGTTTTCAAGTTTTATATTTGCATCTTCCAGTAAGAGATTTCTTTCATGATACACTTGTTCTTGTTTTTTTAATTCAGTGATGTTACTTAGAATACCAGTATAACCAACTTCAATGTTATTTTTTGAGTAGATTGGCGTCAAATAAATTAAATAATGTTTGTTTTTATCTGGTAAATAAAATTCACATTTTTTTTGTATTTCAATATTTGAGTTTAATGAAGGATTAGAACAGTAATTGGATAAAAAGTGGGTTAAACTATTTAAGTTCATCGCACCACATAGAATAGAATTAAATTCTTCAAAATGATTAATTGGTGTGATTATTTGGTCACTATCAATTATAAAGACGATATCTTCTAACTGAGAAAGAGCCTCGACTAAATTAGGAGATAGTCTTGCGTGAGGGTGCAATAATTTCCATTTAAATAAATTTATAACGGCTATTATAGTAACAAAAATCCCTAAGCCCAATAGTGCTTTTGATAAAGACAAGTAAGTTTGTGATATCGGTAGAATTTGAACTGAAATTGCAAGAAGATAAAAACAAGTTGAAGCAATGAACAAAACAGAGCATATATTGATTAATCGCATTGTAATCGATTTTTTATATTTTGAAAACAAGATCAAATTAATTATGGCAATAAATATAATAGATAAAATAGCGAAACAAGCGATAAAGAAAGGGTAATATGTAAGGACCATAATAATCACCTCATTTGTGAAAGTAATAACTCTAAATAATTATATCAGAAAATTAAGAATTATCTTTAGAATTACATTAAAATAATTGAACCTCATGAATATGAATTTGTATATTTGTTAAGAAGTGATAGAATGAGATTAGTATAATGTTCACATAGAGTTGGACA
>DJWQ01000111.1 GCA_002441045.1 Firmicutes bacterium UBA6226
CTAAGTGGGATTATAATCTGCGGCAAATGTAATGGTATTTATACGAGGGTGACTTGGCAGAAGAAAAAGGACAAAGTCTATGTCTGGCGATGCCGAGAGCGGTTGAAAAATGGAGCTATTCATTGTAAACGGTCAGCAACAGTAAAAGAATCAGAAATGATAAAATTATTGCTTGAGCTATTTAATTCAATTTTAAAAACTGATTCTGCTGAGGCGACAGTGTACCTGCTTAAAACAAAGGCTGCCCTTAGGGTAAAGATTGAAGATAAAGGAGAATTTGAAGAAGTCGATATAACAAAGCAATTACTGAATATTGTGATTGATAGGATTGTGGTTGAGGATGATAAAACTGCAACGGTTCACTTTAAATCTGGATTAACAATGGAAAAGACTTTATCATGACAATTGAATAATTGTTCAGAATAAAGCTCTCAAACCACTATAAGTTTGAAAGTTTTATTGCGCACAATTTTTACTGACTGGTAAAGTTGTAGCAGCACTACAGTGTCTCGGCCAAAGATGATGCCACTTGATCAACTAAGAGCGAAGATTGGTTTCAAAAAAGCGGATTTAAAAGCTCCGTTTTTAAGAAAAATAACCCTCCGCCAAGGAACCAGTAGGTCTTGCGAGCATCAGAAATGTCGCCTCAAGGCACGTAGAAGCGATAATTCTGATGACGCGTAGTGGTTCTAGCGATAAAAAGTAGTGATTGGCCACAACATATAGTGGTTTTGAGCCGATTTTGGGGTCAAAAAGCAGTGAAAAAATGACGTTTTTTGACCCCGAAAAAAGGACGAAAATATAGATGACATATCCTAAAATCGATGAAATCGATGATGTGGGGTCAGTTTGGAAGGCACAATTGAAAATTGAATAAGTGTATAAAGATGAGGCAGGGTTTCAGGTCAACTTAAATGATCTATAAACTCTGCCTCTTTTTGTAGCTAAAATGATTTGGATCATGGTAGAACGAATCCATACTAGTTTATGAGGTTGACAGTAGAATGTTTTCTATGGTATATTGATATCGAACAACAATATCGAAATCCGATAACGAATATCTATATAAAAAGGAGATGTACCATGTCTGAAAAAGTATTGAGAAAATTATTTTTAGGATTCATTAGTATCCATATTCTGCACCATGCCAAAAAGGAGCCGATTTATGGCCTTTGGATGATTGAAGAGCTAGAACACCATGGATACAATATTAGCGCAGGCACGCTTTATCCAATTCTGAACGGAATGGAGAAAGACGGACTTCTTGTATCCTCAGAAGAGAATGTTGAAGGAAAGATTAGGAAATACTATCGGACGACAGCTCATGGAGAGGACGTATTAAAAGAAGCTAGGGCAAAAGCCTATGAATTATTTAAGGAAATGAAAGAGTAGGTGAGGTTATGAGAAAGTTTGGTCCTCCAATAGGTAAGGAAACACTTTTCAATTTTTTGCTTAAATATAAGTTCCAGTTCTTTGTTTCATCGATTGCTGGAATAATCTATAACACGGTAATTGTACTTGGTCCAATTTTTCTAGGAAAGTTAATCGATGCAGCTGCTGGTGGTAAATCAGAAATTGTTTTACTTTCAGCGGGGTATTTCGTAGGTGTAACCGTTTTTTTTCAGTTTGCCAGGTTTATAAAGCGTTGGTATATGAGAGATCAATTCAATCATGTTGCATGTGATTTGCGTCAGACCCTTTTAGATAGAATCATGGGATATAAGCTACCTGATCTGGAAAAGGAGACTGTTGGGGATTTGATGTCACGCACAGTAGGTGACATTACCCTCGTAGTCGATACGGTGATGTCAACCATCAATGAAGGATGGGACACTTGGCTTCTGATGATATCCTACTTTGTCGTATTGATGTATATGGATCCGAAAATAACTTTGCTAGCATCACTTTTAGTTCCTGGAACCCTTATGCTTGCGCATATGATGAGAAATGTACTTTATCGCTATTCAATAAATGCAAGACGATCTGCATCTCTTGCTCAGACAGGGTTACAAAGGTATCTTTCTGCAGTATCTGTTTTACGTCTTTTCGGTAGGGAAGAAGCTGAAAAATCTACAATCATGAATGCCTATGAAATGCAGGTCAAGTGGAATATCAAGCAAATCGTCCTGCAACAGTCGCTATTGCCGGTCTATGCATTAATCGCCGGACTTGGTGTTGTTGTCGTCATTGGAATGGGTGGAGAAAATGTGCGAACAGGCTTATGGACTGTTGGAACCTTCAATGCCTACATGGTCATGTTTATTGCGTTTTCAGGACGCACACGAGTTGCTGCAAAAGTGTTTAACCGTTGGCATGGCGCAAAAGCATCTTGGCAGCGTATTAAGGAAAAAATGTTGGTAGAGAAGCATGAACGGATAGCTGATACTGACCATGCCCAATTGAATTCTGTGGATCATATAAAGGTTTCACACCTTCATTTCTCATATGCCGATAAAGAAGTTTTAAAAGACATCTGTTTCGAGGCAAAGCGTGGAGAAATTATCGGAATCACAGGGGCGGTTGGATCGGGAAAGTCCACATTAATCAATGCCCTCCTTGGACAATATCCTTATAAAGGGGATATTGTTATTGAGTCTAGTCAATTAAGGGATTTATCGGAATCACAAAGAAACAAAACAATTGGTTACTCTGGTCACGAGCAATTTTTGTTCTCGATGAGTATTGAAGAGAATATTCTTTTAGGATTAGAAAGAAAAAGTACTGACTTTGAAAATACACTCATATCTACAGCCTTGTCAGAGGATATTGAGCGGTTTGATGATGGCCTGATGACCAGTGTTGGAGAAAAGGGGCGCAAAGTATCCGGTGGTCAGAGGCAACGTCTTTCAATGGCAAGAGCAATCTATAAAAGGCCTGCCATACTTTTGCTAGACGATCCTTTTTCAGCGCTAGACATTGGGACGGAACAAAGAATAATTAGACAACTAAAGGAAGATTTTAAAAATCAGATTGTCATCATTGCCAGCCATAGATTAAGTGCATTTGAACATGTCGATCAAATCCTTGTTCTAGATCAGGGTGCTGTTCTTGAAGCAGGCTCACATGAACAATTAATAGGTAATAAAGGGCTTTATTATGAGATTTACCAAGCTCAGAAATTTATGAAGGAGGGAAGCACGAATGAATAAAGAAAGCCAAACGCAGCATTTTCTTAAGCGGTCTTTAATAGATGTTTTCAAATATAAGCCGATGTACTTTATGCTCCTTCTGAGCACGGTTGGTATTTCTGCTATTGCCAATGTTTGGCCGTCACTTATATTAAAGCAAATCGTTGATGGCCCATTAACAACAGGAGTTGGTTCGGTTTGGAATATGGCATTCATGTATTTGGCAGCAGTTTTGATCATAGGAGTATTGGACTTCGGTAGAGAAATAAGCGCTACAGTCATTGGTCAAGGCATACTGCTTGAAACGAGAAAGCAAATGCTTGCACATTTACAGAGACTGCCGATGAAGTACTATCTGCGGGTGCCTGTTGGTGAAACGCTTTCCAAGTTTTCTGCTGATTTAGATGCGATTGGTACGTTATTCTCAGCAGGTCTGGTGAGTGCTATGGCGGATAGTTTCAAGATCATTGGACTTTTTATTGCACTATTTGCACTTTCAAAACCCATTGGGTGGATTGCACTAGGTGCCATTCCCATTATTTTTTTCTTGTCGAACTTTTTTAGAAAGAATATCTTTATAAAGCAGAAAGAGGTACGAAAGCGGGTCTCAGATATTAATGCAACGATACAAGAGGTCTATTCAGGGCTAAAGATTATAAAAACCTTTGGTAAAGAAGACTTGTTTTCAAAGCGATTTGAGGAAAGACTTGAAGTCCATCGCTTGGCTATGAATGGGAATAGCGTTTACGATGCTTGGTTCCCTTGCATTATGCAAATTGTGAGAGCCAGCGTAATCGCTCTTGCAATGGTAATTGGTGCTTCTAATAATGGAACGAATTTGGCTTTAGGGCTTTCAATCGGAACACTGGCAGCAATAGCAGACCTGTTTGTCCGTATGTTCGAGCCTGTTGAAGCCATTGCATCAGAGGTTCAAACGATTCAACAGGCTTTCGCAGGGATAGATCGAGTCAAAGATTTCTTCTTTGAAAAGACAGAAGATAAGGCGGACGCTGTTTCAGAAAAAGCATCACATTTGGATAAAATAACAAAAAAAGACATTGTACTAGAGCAGGTGGATTTTGAATATACAGAAGGTAAAAAAGTGATCCATCAAGCAACCGTCACAATAAAGGAAGGCAGTAAAGTTGCCTTTGCAGGAAGAACCGGGTCAGGAAAAACGACGCTTTTGTCCTTAATTGCCGGCCTTTATCCAGTAGCTAATGGGTCAATTTCCATCGGTGGTTCAAATCCCTTTTTATTGCCGGCGAGTGAACGTCGGAAAATCATAGGTATAGTGCCTCAGAACGTTCAACTTTTTAATGGATCAATCCTTGATAACATTACACTTAAAGATGATGAAATAACAAAAGATGAGGTATGGATGGCACTTGAGACTGTTGGACTTAGTGTAACAGTGAATGAATTAAAGGATGGTTTAGATACAATGATTGGTGAAGGTGAAGCGCAATTATCATTTGGGCAAATGCAGCTATTATCCCTAGCAAGAGCGATTGTAACGAATCCTCCGATTCTATTGCTGGATGAATTAACGTCGGGTTTAGATGCATTGACAGAAAGGAAACTTTTAAACGCCATTCGTGAAGTCAGCTCTAATCGAACGATTATTACAATCAGCCATCGCATATCCGGCATTATTGATGCAGATATTGTACACATTATGGATGCGGGTAGAGTCGTAGAAAGTGGTTCGCCTGAAGAACTTTCTCAAATGGAAGGATGGTTTGCTGTTTATAAACGTCTTGAAGAGCGTGGATGGAAAGTCGGCTAAATATTAAATTGGGAGAAAAAATGGAAAAAATTAAATGGCGTACATTTCTTAAAGATGTTTTCATTTGCTCTTTAGGTGCTTATGGAGGCCCTGAGGCACACTATGGTGTTTTTACAGATCAATTGGTCATCAAGAAGAAGTATTTAACTGAAGAAGAAATGGTGGAACTCATTGCGGTTACCGGAATTCTGCCAGGGCCTAGCAGTACCCAAACAATCGTTGCCATTGGTCATAAAGTAGGTGGGCCATGGTTAGGTCTGTTGACAATGTTGGTGTGGGCTTTACCCGTGCTCTTAGTGATGACACTGTTGTCTTTTTTAAGTCAATTTTTACTCAGCATGAATCTATCTCAGGATGGACTAAGATATATCGGTCCCATGGCAGTTGGATTTATCTTAGTAGCTGCTTATCGTATAGGTAGAAAGGTCGTGACGGATAAAGTCACATTGGCACTATTATTATTTGGCGCAATAACCACGTATCTGATACGTGAACCTTGGATCTACCCGCTGGTGCTAATTCTTGGTGGTGTAGTAAGCGTTATAACTTCTGGGGAAAAAAATCTATGGAATCACGTTAAATTAAATCCTCCATGGAAATATCTCATCACATTCGGAATCTTTGCGGGAGGCAGTCTTCTTTTGACACTAGTGTGGGATAACCGAATTGTACATCTGTTTGAGAGCTTTTACCGGTATGGGTACTTAGTGATTGGCGGTGGGCAGGTGGTTGTTCCCCTCATGTATAGTGAACTTGTTGAAGTCAATCAGTATATGACTAATCAAGAATTTCTAACAGGTTTCGGTCTTGTTCAAGGACTGCCAGGGCCAATGTTTAGCTTTAGTGCTTATGCAGGCGGTATGGCAGCACGTGGAGGGAGCACGATTACTCAAGTTTTAGGAGCAATGGCAGGGGGAATCGGAATATTCTTACCTGGAATACTTCTCATTTACTTTGTTTATCCAATTTGGGAGAACTTAAAGAAAATTCGAGGAATAAAAGTTTCTTTGAGAGGTATAACAGCTGTCGCTGGTGGATTAATTACAGTATCCGCAATTATACTGATGCAAAAAAGTGGATTCGCAATTGACAATATTCTAGTTGTGCTTGTTACTTCAGTACTATTGATTTCAAAGAAAATACCAGCTCCGATCATTGTTATAGTTGCTTTATGTCTTGGATTTACTATTTAAGAATAATTCCTTATGAAGACATGTGGCTTATCATTAGTGAGCGAATATATGGAAAGTTGTTCAAGATGATATTTGATGAAGCTTATGTCAAAAATTATAGATATTAGTATTCAATTGTGATCATGATAGTAGTAATAAAATATTTCAAATAAACGGCAAGTCTTAGGTTAAACAAGAACCTATAAGATTGCCGTTTTTAGTACCATAAAAGT
>DJWQ01000215.1:0-226 GCA_002441045.1 Firmicutes bacterium UBA6226
TTTCAAAACCAGATGTTCCAAATGATTCAAATTACGAAGCACTTAAAGACTTTAAATCTGAACACATTAACGGTAGCCTTTGCCCTACTTGTAGAGAGAAAGTTGAAGAAGAGCTTGGCAAGCTTGAGTTTTACATCGCTGCACTATGCAATTCTCTGGACATCAATCTTTACGATGTCATCTTAAAAGAATATAAAAACATTTCAACTTTAGGGAAATTTAGTCT
>DJWQ01000215.1:288-7680 GCA_002441045.1 Firmicutes bacterium UBA6226
AACAAAATTTACATAAAATATTTCAACATATCATCAATATGTTTAAGACCAATGACAGTAAATCCATCAGGCCGATTGAGTCCTTCCAAGTTACCATGTGGTATAATCGCCTTTTTAAAGCCCATCTTTGCGGCTTCGTTTACCCTTTGCTGAACTTGATTTACTGCTCTAATTTCACCTGTTAATCCTACTTCGCCAAAAATAATCATATCACTTGGTACAACAACATCTCTATGACTTGATGCGATTGCCATTACGATGGCCAAGTCAGCAGATGGTTCATCGATACTTACACCACCAACGATGTTAAGATAGATGTCTTGCTGATATAAGCTCATCCCCACCTTTTTCTCTAGTACCGCAGTAAGCAAAATTAATTTGTTATAGTCTATTCCCATCGCCATACGTCTAGGTATGTTGTAATTCGTCTGAGAAACTAGGCATTGCATTTCAACAAGAACAGTTCTAGTGCCTTCTAGTGCAGGAACGACGATAGACCCAGGCATTTGATTAGAACTACCCGACAAGAAAATCTTCGAAGGATTTTCTACTTCCTTCAGTCCTGAGCTTGTCATCTCAAAGACGCCAATTTCATTAGTTGATCCAAATCGATTTTTTACGGCTCTTAATATTCGGTAAAGGTTGTGATTCTCACCTTCAAAATATAAGACTGTATCCACCATATGCTCAAGAATTTTCGGACCTGCTATTGCACCTTGCTTTGTTACATGGCCTACTAAAAAAGTGCTTACACCAAACTTCTTAGCGATATTCATGAACTGATTGGTCGCTTCTCTAACCTGACTAACACTACCCGGAGCAGAAGTAACCTCAGAATTATAAACTGTCTGAATGGAGTCAACGATTAATATATCTGGTTTTAAAGACGCCACATGATGTTTAATGCGTTCAATGTTATTTTCTGAGATCACATAAAGCTCTTCACTTGCCGCGCCAACTCTCTGAGCTCTTAACTTTGTTTGCTTAATGGATTCTTCACCAGATACATAAAGGACGATTTTTTCTTGTTCCGCCAAATGGGAGGCCACTTGTAGCAAAAGTGTGGATTTACCAATACCAGGATCGCCACCAACTAATATCAAAGATCCCTTCACGAGTCCGCCACCTAATACGATGTCAAGTTCAGACATCTTAGTGCTATAGCGCTCTTCTAAATCGAATGTCACCTCTTTAATTTTCTTAGGTTTCCCTTCTCCACCACCTATATTTAAAGTGTTTGTTTTCTCTGCTTTAGGTTCTAACTCTTCAACAAATGAATTCCAAGCACCACATTCTAAGCATTTACCTAACCATTTTGGCGATACTGCACCACATTCTTGACAGACAAATTTTGTCTTCAGTTTAGACATACGTTCTCCCATTTACTTTTATTTCATTATTTTCTACAGCTAGACTAATATCACTTTGCGACTCATGATCGATCAACCAACTCGCCACAGGATCTTTGATAAGACGATCTATGCTTCTTTTGATAGGTCTTGCCCCATATTCGGTTGAGAAGCTCTCACTAGAAATATAACTAACCACATCACTGTCAAATTCTATTCGTATCCCTTTACCTTTCATAAGTGTTGCGAATGCCTCTAAATGTAGTTTTGTAATAGACGCAATCGCTTCTTTAGACAACGTGTTAAAAACGATAATTTCATCAATTCGATTGATAAACTCTGGTTTGAAATATTTCTTACACGCTTCTCTGATTTTCGTTTCATTTGCAAGTTGTTCTGATTTCTTACCAAATCCAACTTGCTTAATATCAGGCTCGTCAGTTCCTATATTAGATGTCATAATAATTAAAGCATTTCTAAAGTCGTGTTTCCTTCCTCTTGCATCGGTTAAAACACCTTCATCCATTAATTGCAGTAATAAGTTCAGAACATCTATGTGTGCTTTTTCCACTTCGTCAAACAAAATTACAGAATATGGTTGTTTCTCAATAGCATTGGTCAACAATCCGCCTTCCTTTGTGCCTTCATAGCCTGGAGGTGAACCGATTAGTTTGGAAACAGAATATCGTTCCATAAACTCAGACATATCCAGTTTAATTAAGTTATTTTCACTTCCATAATAAATGTCAGCTATCGCTTTGGACAGTTCTGTCTTTCCGACACCAGTTGGTCCAACAAATAAAAATGCCCCTAGTGGTTTGTTTTCCTCTTTAATTCCCATCCTAAATCGTTTAAGCGCACTAGACACATGCTGAATCGCTTCTGCTTGACCAATAATCTGTTTTCCGAGCAATTCTTCTAATTGTCTCAGTCTAATTTTATCATGTGTTGAGAGTTTAGAGATAGGTACTCTTGCCCAATCAGAAACGACTTTCTCTACGTCTGCGACATCGACAACGAGAGGTTGATTGGTTAAAAGCTGCTTTGCTTGCTGATTGCTTTCAATTTTAGATAAAATGCGCATTTCCTCTTTTTGAATCTTAGCCGCTTCATCAAATTTCATTTCTAGTATCAAAGCTTCTTTTTCATCTCTAAGTTGATTTAGACGATACTTGATTTCATCAATAATCTCCATGGTCTTCAAGTTGTCCGTTCTCTTACGCGCACAGGCTTCATCTAATATATCGATTGCCTTGTCTGGTAACTTACGATCTCTAATATATCTAACAGACAACGCCACTATAGATTTGACTGCATCTTCGGTAATAATAACATGATGATGTTGCTCGTAAAACTGTCTATTTTGCATCAATATAAGAACTGTCGTTTCGGCAGATGGTTCTTCCACTGAAACTGTGGTTAACCTTCTATTAATAGCTGCATCTGATTCTAAATATTTCTGATAATCTTGATAAGTTGTCGCACCTATAATTCTAATCTGTCCACTGGATAGATACGGTTTAAGCAAGCTGAGTGCATCATAGGATTTTTCACCTGTAGCCCCCATGCCGACAAGCGAATGTAACTCGTCTATAAATAGTATTGCGTTCTTTTTCTTAAGTAAGGCTTTAATCAGCTCGTTGACACGTTCTTCAAATTGTCCCCGATACATAGTCCCCGCGATAAGTTGACTAACCGTTAACTCATATATAGCAACCTCTCGAAGCGCAAGTGGCACATCACCAATTGCAATTTTACGTGCTAACCCTCTAATAATTTGCGTTTTTCCAACACCAGCTTCACCAATAAGGCACGGATTGTTCTTTTGCTTGCGTGAAAGTATTTGGATCAAACGCCCTATTTCATCACTTCTACCTATAGTAATTTCATCAGCTTGGTCTTTTACTGCTTCCACCAAATTAACTGCCAATTGATCCAAAATGCCTTGTGGCTGATCTGTATAGTCATTGTCAAATGACATTAGTTTTACATCCACATGATCACTCATGTCGGCTTTTATGAGCTTTGGTAATTCGTGATCAGGTACAGCATATTCATCCATAATTCGATTTAAATCAAAGCTTAGCTTTGAAAGCACCTTATAACCAATGGACTGCTTGTCACTAATGATTGACATAAACATATGCTCGGGCAATATTTCTCCATTATTGGACTTTAATGCATATTGATGGCTTCTTTGTAAACATTCCTTTGCCCTTATGGTATAATCAATGATTCCTCCTGAACCTCTGACGTCTCCCATCAGCTTTATAATTTCTTGACGAATGGCCTTTGCAGAGATTCTATGATATAGAAATGTATTACTTACCTTTGTTCCTTTTATTAACGAAAGGCCTAAAAGGATATGTTCAGTGCCCACGAATTGATGTCCTAAATCACGTGCTTCTGAAAAGGCGTAATTAACAACATCATTTGCGATCTCGCTATAATTATATTCTTGCATAAGCCCTCCACTACTTTTCTTATAGTGTATCAAGTAATCCAAAGAAAGAAAAGACCCAGCGTTTACGCTAGGTCTCCCCCCTATCCCCTTATTTCACAGTTGTTCTCTCTATAAACGACTGTAAAGTGATATACTATTTGTTTTCATTATCGCGTTTTACTTGTTCAATTATCTTCAACGCGATTTGCATCGGAACTTCGTCATATCTTTCAACGCTCATGTTAAACCAACCACGTGCTTGCGTCATCGATCTTAAATCAGTTGCATAAGTGAACATTTCAGCTTGAGGTGCCTCAGCAATTACCTTTTGATAACCCTCTTCATTTGGTTCCATGCCTAAAATTCTACCACGACGTCTATTCATATCGCCCATAATATCGCCCATATATTCATCTGGTATATAAATTTCAACATGTGCAATTGGCTCAAGAAGAATTGGCTGAGCTTGTTCTAAACCTTTTTTGAAAGCAAGATGAGCAGCAAGTTTAAATGCCATTTCTGAAGAGTCGACATCATGATATGAACCGTCGAGAAGCGTTGCTTTCAAGTTCACAACCGGACATCCAGCTAAAACACCATGATCGAGTGATTCCAAAAGTCCTTTTTCAACAGCTGGAATGTACTGTCTTGGTACAGACCCACCAAATATTTTTTCTTCGAAAATAAAAGGTTCATTAGATGGTTCAAATTTGATATGAACATCGCCGTACTGTCCTGCACCGCCAGATTGTTTTTTATGCTTACCTTGTACTGTAGCGACGCCTTTAATGGTTTCTCTATATGCAATTTTCGGATCTTCAAGAACGACCTCAACACCAAATAAATTCTTAAGCTTAGATGTGATAACTTGAACTTGCATCGAGCCTTGACCACCTAAAAGCGTTTGTTTGGTTTCTTTATTTCTCTCAATTGTAAACGAAGGATCCTCTTCAGTTAAACGATGCAATGAAGAGAATATTTTTTCTTCATCGCCTTTCGATTTAGGTTCAATCGCCATAAAGAGTGCTGGTCTTGGCAGATTAACACTTTCAAATCGGATAGGATGCTCTTTGTCGCAGATTGTATCACCAGTTTCTGTATACTGAAGTTTTGCAGTTGCACCGATGTCACCTGCAATCACTTTATCTACTTGAATTTGCTCCTTACCTCTTAGCAAGAATAATGAAGAGATTCTTTCCTTCTCATCTTTGTTCGCATTGAGTATTTCCATATCCTTTTTAGCTGTACCTGAATATACCTTAAACATAGATATTTTACCCACAAATGGGTCAACAATTGTTTTGAAAATATAAGCAGAGAAAGGCTCTGTTTCATCAGACTTTCTCTCAACTTCAGCGTCTGTATCTGGATTGACTCCTTTGTAAATGCCATTGTTCATCTCTTTAGGTGTTGGGAAGTAATCGTATATCATACTCATAAGCGTGTGAATGCCTATTCGTTTCTCAACAGCACCTACAAGTACTGGAACGATTTCTCCTGAGATGACGCCCTTTCTAAGACCTTCGTGAATTTCTTCATTGGTGAATATTTCACCTTCGAAGTATTTCATCATAAGCTCTTCATCACTTTCAGCAACTGCTTCAATCAACATATCTCGAATTGGTTTAACTCTTGCTTCCATGTCACTAGGAACTGGCGCATCAACACATTCCTTGCCATCGAATACTCTGCCGATTTCATCCACAACATTGACGAAACCTTTAAAATCACCACTTTCTCCTATTGGAATACAAAAAGGTGCTATTTTTTTGCCAAATGTATCTTTTAAATCCTTAATCAATTTCACATAATTTACGTTTTCTTTATCCATTTTGTTAATGAAAATGATTTTAGAGAGATTTCTTTTTTCAGTGAAGTTCCAAGCTTTCTCAGTTCCTACTTCAATTCCTGATGAAGCGTCAACCATTATGACAGCACCACCAACCACTTTTAATGCGCTTAATGTATCACCAACAAAGTCAAAATAACCTGGCGTATCTAAAAAATTATATTTATGTTCATGCCACTCGATTGGAATTAGAGAAGTTCCTATACTAAATTTTCTATTGATTTCTTCTTTATCATAATCCGACACTGTATTGCCGTCATCAACACGGCCCATACGAGTCGTTACACCTGTCGTATACAATAAAGCTTCTGTTAAAGTTGTTTTTCCGCTACCTCCATGTCCTAAGAATGCGACGTTCCTAATTTTGTCAACTGCATAGTTTTTCATTCGAAAGTTCTCCTCTCAAGTTGGATTTGATTGAATATTTGCATTATTTGTAATATTCTATACACTTTTCCTTTTTCCTTCTTGTTTTTTAAAAAAACAAGAAAAAACAGTGTGTTGACACAATAAAAATCTTATAGTTCTCTATTTGTTATCAAGATCCATTGGATTCGACATTAGCTAAAACTGACATTGGATTTAATTTGCGATAAAAAAAACCGAATAAAAGTTTTTTGCTTTTATTCGGTCTTAATCATTATACTTACAATTTATCTAACTGGACAAGCGCCAGTCTCACACCCTTCTGTTCCGATATCGATTGTGATTTCTTCTTTTTCGTATTTGGTAATGAGTGATGGTCTAAATGGTTTCATTTCTGCTGCACGTCTTGTATACTCTTCTTCATCAATGGCTTCATAAGGCATCAATTGATAGAAGCTGTCTTCAAGCGGTAAGAAGGATAATGCGACTGTATCATCCCAGTTTTCATATACCCATTCTTCTACGGCTTCCCATTCATCAGGTCTTACAGACACTGTAATCGAACAGTTGTGATCCACGTAATTTTCCATGAACATCTTGTATGTTTCTAGCTGCTCAACTGCAGAAACGTCATATTTAGTGATGCCTTCTGGTGCTTTTACAGGGAATTCAACGACTTTCGTTGTACAAGTTTCTAACTCTTGACCAACTTCAGGAAGTACAGGGTAACCTAACTCTTCACATACTTTAACCAGTGGATCGTGCGAATTAATACGAACACGTCTAATGTAATATGGTGAATGTGAATGGTGAACACCACTTGAAACAACAGGAAGTTGTGATAATGTACCTTCTGGTTTAACTGTTGTAACCAGTACAGGCACTCTGCCACCCAATTCAGCTGAATACATTTCAGCTTCTTTTTTAGCAGCGTCTCTAAGCAATCTAAGTAAGCTAGCTTGTTCGTCTTTTGACATCTTAGTTGCATTGATCATATCCATCCAACCGGTTAAAGAGCAACCCAATAACTTGTCTCTTTGTTGAACGTTATTCCAAAGTGGTAATTCAAGTTCAACGCATGTCATACGGTAGCTTGCTCTCGCAGATAAACGTTGTGCCTTTAATAGGCCTTGTACATCTAGTTTATTGTTACTATCAACAAAGGCAAATACGTTAATGGTCGTTAAATTACATAGCCCTTTATTATCGAGAAGAATTTCACCGCATGGATTAACGCCATTGAAGTTTGGTCTTCTTTTTGAGCCTGCAACTTCATTTACCCAGCCTGGTTCTCCAGAATAACGCATACGTTCTAACTGCCATCTTAACTTTTCTCTAGTTGGTTTTTCTTTGTAATAGATAGAGTTATTACTCATTTGACGATG
>DJWQ01000215.1:7695-8936 GCA_002441045.1 Firmicutes bacterium UBA6226
ACAACTACGTTTTCTCCAATAATATTTGCGATGTCTAAGCAATCAATAGGTCTTAACTTAACTTGTTTCGCTTCAGCTAAGATACCAGCTTTCTTAATAACACGATCGATTTTATAGAACATGTTTTTAAGTGATGTATGACCACTTGCTGTACCACCAAATGTTTTTAATTTTTCGCCTTTTGGTCTTACATGATCATAATCAATAATAATCGTTTTAATGTTTCTATATTCGTTACTGTGGATAAGTTGCATAAAGAAATCAAGAGATTGAACCCAGCCCTCTTTTGAATCCCCTATCGTAATTTTTACTGTATTATTATAGAAGAACTCTAGGCTGGTATTATCTTCTCTTTCACTTCTTGGAAGTGGCGAATAATCTTTATGAACCACTTCGAAGTCAGTTCTTACTTTAGGAAGTTGAGCAACATCATTTTTAAGTATTCTTACGCCAACACCTGATCCGATCATTAATAAGTAGAAGATATCTTTAAATGCACTGAAATTATCTACGACTTGGAAGCTACAGTTATAGTTTGCCATCGGATAATGTTTCGCTACTGATGTACCGCCCACCCAGAAAGTTCTTCCAGATAAAAACTGTCTTAGATTAAAGATACTATCAAATAATTCTTCTGCCTCTGAACGATTAGTTTTTACGATTTCACAATTGTATTCAACCGCTCGTCTAACAGTTTCCCACCAGTACTCACGTCTTTTTTCTTCAGGTAACCATCTAGAATACGTTCTATAGTAAACAAAATCGCCTAACTGTTGCATCGGTGAATTCATATGCTTGTATTTACTGATGAACTCATCTGTCAAAAGTCTATGATCTTCTTTTTTTCTAACAATACGCGTACTGTCTTTTTCATTTCTGTAGATGATGTATTTCTTAGCCGCGTCCTTTCTTGGACTTTCCATTAACATCTCTTCAACAAGATCTTGAATCTCATCAACTGAGATAGGGACTTCTCTCCCTGTAGCAATTTCAATAATTTGCTCCCCGATTGCTTGACTAAGCGGACGATCGATTCCAAGTGTCGTTTCTTGCATTGCTTTTTCAATCGCTCTGACGATCTTACTCACTTCGAAATCTACGACAGCGCCGTCTCTTTTTACTACTTTCATGTTCACACCCCTCATTTAGCGTTGTAGTTATATATGATACTATATTTAGTGTTCATAGTTTTAACAAAGTCTACATATGGTAGAGTTACAAGACATATTTTATCACCGTAT
>DJWQ01000099.1:0-2281 GCA_002441045.1 Firmicutes bacterium UBA6226
AAACACAACATCACCATCTATACGGATTTATTCGATAGTACCGAGGATACCCACTCCGTATCCAACGATGGTGCTATAGAAGATTATGTAGATGAACCAACAGATGTAGCTAACGAAATATTAAACGATGCGTTAGATGGCTTTTCTGAAGAGGATGCCATCACTTTAGACGAAATCGTTACTAGCGCACTCTTGATGAATTTCGATATGAATACTGAAGACATGGTAATGAAATTTAGTTTGCTCAATACATCCAGTGATGCAATTAAATATCTCTTACCTTCAGAATATGTGAATTACGATGCTCTTGCGGTATACAATATCTCTAATGGTCTCACTTATAATTTGACCAACCAGTTTGCGAAGGCAAAAACTCTTTACGGCTATGTAACTTCTACCTATAAGTACAGTAATACCGTCCATGACGAAGGGTTACTCAATATGCAACAGCTCCTTACAGTGAAAGAAGCCAATGCCATTGAGCTCTGCTTTGTCTATACAGGGTTACTCAGATCAGTTGATATTCCTGCAAGAGTGGTCAGAGGTATTTCAGAGGAGGGCATTGAATACTGGGTTGAAACCTATATCAATGGTGCATGGTATGTATCTGCCATTTCACTTGAGAATGCCAATGCATTCGAACACTTCAACCTGAATCGCAACATATTCTATGAACCGTTCAGTTCTGTTGAACTACTTCCTTTCTAAGAGACAAAGCATCGTTTTTATTAGTAACTACTTATATTTCAACTAAAAAATCAGAGGTGATTGCCACCTCTGATTTTATTATTTTGAATCTTATATCTTCCCTAACTTACCAATTGGATTACTTTAAGCCCAAAATTGCTCTCGCTTCATCTGGAGTGGCCACTTCACGACCCATCTCTTTAGCGATCCTAACAATTCTTTCAACCAGCTGTGCATTTGATTTTGCAAGTTCACCTTTGCCATAGTAAACATTGTCTTCAAAACCAACCCTAACATGCCCACCTAGAACGATTGCCATCACTGCTAATGGTAGCTCACTTCTTCCAATTCCAGCAACTGTCCAAGTCCAACCCTCTGGCAAACAGCTTACCATATACATCAAGTCTTCAGGTGTTCCCGGACAAGCACCTGGTACACCCAATACAAAGTCCACATGAACAGGGCTTTTTAGAAGACCTTTTTTAACTAGGCGCTTCGCATTTTCGATCATGCCGCGTTCAAACACTTCAACCTCAGGTTTCACACCTTCTGCTTGCATTTTCTCAGCGAATTTTTCAATATATTCTTCTGAGTTCATAAAAACATCGGGGCCAAAATTACAAGTACCACAGCTGAGGGTTGCCATTTCTGGCGCTAAGTCAACGGGTTGTAATCTTTGTTCAGGGGTATGCCAAACCGCACCACCTGTAGACGGTTGGAAAATGATATTGCATTTTGCTTCGATTTTTTCTTTGATTTCCTTATACACTGCCATATCTTGAGTTGGCTCACCTGCAGCATCTCTCGCATGGACATGAACGATAGAAGCACCTGCTTCGTAGCATTCAAAAGCGTCTTGAGCGATTTCGTCAGGCGTTAATGGCAAATTGGGCTGTTGTGCTCTTGTTACCTCAGCGCCTGTTAAAGCTGCTGTTATAATTAGCTTTTCCATTGCCCACCACTACTTTCTTTGTTTGTTTTTAGGCACGACACAAGTGCCGACTGCTCGACAAACAACGATTGGCTCTTCTAAGACATCACATGCCGACTCATTAAGGTCAGGTCTAGGGATAATCACTTTTCTTGCTTCAAAAACCATTTTTCTAGAAGAATTACCGACTTGCGTAATTTCACCCACTGCTTCAATATAGTCGCCAGCGTATACAGGTGCTAAAAACTCAACTTTTTCATACGCTGCAAAAAGGCCTTCATCGCCATCTTGACGAATTAATAACTCAGTTGCCACGTCACCAAATAAGTTTAACATTTTGGCACCATCAACAAGGTTGCCACCATAATGCGCGTCGTGCATGCTCATACGCATTCTAATCATCGCTTTTTCTGACATAAAATCCCTCCTAAAATAGTTTCCCTCACCTCTATTTTAGCTAAGCAAAAGAGGTAGGTCAACCATCTCCTTTGGTTATTACGAAAACCAAAGATTTGGGACCTACCTCTATCTTATAATTTGACTTTTTAAATGGCCAACTCGCCAATTAAAATCGCGAATGCATTATTAAACATAAGACTTAAACTATGCACCAAAACGCTTTGTCTTTGAAGCGCTGATAAAATCTCTAAAAAGTGGATGTGC
>DJWQ01000099.1:2352-3293 GCA_002441045.1 Firmicutes bacterium UBA6226
CATATCTATGTCTATGTCTTTCATAAACCAATTCTTCACCATATGCTTGGTGCGCCAATGACCCTTGTTTTAACTTACACGGATATAAACCCAGACGCATCGTACCGCCCATATCCTCCACATCGTGTTGTTCTGGCATAAGGTCGATTACAGGTGTTGGCGTTAAACCATTAAGCTCCGCACTGTGCGCCTCTGGATAACCGAGAATATGTCTAGCGTACTCGATGACAGCCATCTGCATCCCCAAACAGATTCCGAAGAAAGGAATGTTGTTTTCTCTCGCGTACTTGGTTGCGATGATTTTACCTTCAACGCCTCTAAAGCCAAATCCGCCAGGAACCAGGATACCATCACAACCACTTAACTTCTCAGCGACATTATTTTCATCCACTTCTTCTGAGTGAATCCAGTCGATGTCTACGATCACTTCATTAGCAATCCCTGCATGTTTAAGCGCTTCTGCTACTGATAAATAAGCATCTCTTAACTCCACATATTTACCGACCAATGCAATCTTTACTGTGGCTTTTAAGTTCTTTTCAATGTTTACCATATTTACCCATTCAGAGAGGTCTGGTTTAACATTTGGTAATTTAAAGAAATCACAAACTTTATCCGCTAAGCCTTCTTCTTCCAGTGTTAATGGTACAGAGTAAAGCGTTTCAGCNNTCAAGATTTTGGATAACATTTTTAGGACCTACACTACAGAAAAGAGCAATTTTCTCTTTCATTTCTTGAGAAATTTCTTTTTCTGTACGGCACACGATTAAATCCGGTTGAATCCCAATTTCGCGAAGTTCTTTAACAGAGTGTTGAGTTGGTTTTGTTTTAATTTCGCCCGCTTTTGCAAGGTATGGTAATAACGTTAAATGAATGTACATAACATTTTCTGCACCGACGTCATATTTCATTTGACGAATTGCTTCAAGGAAAGGAAGTGA
>DJWQ01000099.1:3309-3501 GCA_002441045.1 Firmicutes bacterium UBA6226
GGTCTTTAATTTCATTTGTAATATGAGGAATAACTTGGATGGTTGCACCTAAGTAGTCGCCTCTTCTTTCTTTAGTAAGTACAGACCAGTATATTTTTCCAGTAGTTACATTGCTGTTTTTAGATAAATTGATATCGATAAATCTTTCATAGTGACCAAGGTCTAGATCTGTTTCTGCACCATCATCTGTAA
>DJWQ01000074.1 GCA_002441045.1 Firmicutes bacterium UBA6226
TATAATATTTATACTGTATATTTACATGTATATACATTTCTGTTCAACTCAAATGTTATCAGTGCTTACGTGTATTTATTTTATTTTAACATAAATTGTATATCATCAACATTCCTTGTTTTTAAATGATATTTTTTATGATTTTTTATATAATTTGCAGTCTTAATCACTGGTTTTACAAAAATAAATTTCTGAAAAAAACTAACAAAAAGACCAAGTCTCTAAAAACTTGGTCAATTGATCACCCAATTTTACACACTATTTGTGCGTAATCTTATTAATATTATTTACGAGCAAGCCATCCTTAATGTTTGGTTTTTCCATAAAGTAAAATGATAGACCACCTAGGCCAACATGCGTCCCCACTGCAACCCCCATCTGAAGTAACAAAATATCACCTTTAAACTCCGTTTCTGAATGAATGAGATGAACTAAATTCTCTGCGTAGAGTTTATCTGAAGTATAGCCGACTATAACAAAATCAGTTTGATCAAGATCAACCCTAGATTTAAATGCATTGATGTAATGTTGAAGAACGCCTTTTCTGCCCCGTTCTTTACTTACAATAGCTCCTTCACCTTGTTTCATGGTCATAATTGGTTTAACTTTCATGATTTTACCAATCAAAGCACTACCATATCTTAAACGACCACTACGTACTAAATTGTCTAAATCATCAACTGAGAGAAAGTGTTTTACATTTCGCTTATGTTGTTCGAGATAATCGACGATTGCTTCGAAACTCAAACCCTTTTCTATCAATCTCACACTTTTGATAATTAACCAGCCGCTACCATGACTCATGGATGTACTATCTAGTACATGAATTTTATAATCATTTTCAGGATGCTCATCCTTAAAATAAGACTTAGCAATTTCTGCAGACTGATAAGATCCACTTGTCTTACTAGACATGCAAATACAAAGAATTTCTCTTTGTCCATTTTGATATGCGTGCTCAAAATGCTTTAGAAAGTCAACCGGTGAAGGCATTGCAGTCGTTGGGTGAGACTTAAATTCAGCTATTTTAGAAAAGAACTCATCGGCTGTTATATCAATGCGATCTTTATAGGTTTTTCCATCTATGGTGATACTCAGTGGTGCAATTCCAATATCGTATTTGGCCACCAGTTCTTCACTTAAATCGCATGTTGAATCCGCGACGAGTTTAATCATTCTAACCTCCAAATAAATTCATAGTTCTATAAATTTGTGTAATTCATTATACTATGGATTTACTTTTCTGTGAACTGGTTGTATCACTATTTGTACATCTTTATATTGTTACACCCAAGAGCGATTATAGAAATTCCCATTGGGAATGCAAATATACGATTATAAGGACGTGGCACGAAGGAAGCTGCAATCGTCGCAAAAGACGCAAATGCAAAAAGCATTGTAACAACTTTACTATAATTAATAGATTTAGATAAGCTTAAACCAAAACCCAACCCACCAAAGACGTATAAAAGACCCGCAACGTTAGAGAGTGCTGGAAAGATACCAAGTGAGACAGGTACCGACACATGATCAAATAGCCCCATCATACCTTTGACATAATCACTTGAAGTATCCGCTACAAGCGGTAAAACAAAAGCTTCATTAAAGCTAAAGATTGCTGATAAAAGCCAAAAAGTGACTAACATTAAAAAGCTAATTTTGCCAAGTACTTTAAAGTTTTTTTGCTCTCTCACATAGAGAGTTATAAATCCTGCAACATTTAAGAGTGACATAATCAGCGTAAGAATTGCCACCATAATCCATAGATTTGATTTTACAACATCTATCGTTTCGCGTGGATGAATGAGCTGAATAACAATATAAAGTGCACCTGAAATCATCAGTCCAATGGAAAAAATTATTGAAAGTGAATCTTGATTTGAACGAATCACATCTTCAGTCAAGACATGACTATTCCTAGGCTTATTATCATCGACAAGTTGTTTTTCCCTACTGTTTTGACGGTTATTTTTCATAATAAAATCTCCTTTGTTTAAGTTATGCTCTAACTATAACAGAGGAGATTTTTTATGAATTGTCATTTATTGCTGTAATTATATATTTTCGTCTTCTAAAAGTTTTTTTATTGGCACATAAACCTCAAAATTACCTTCAATGGATTTGAAATTATGAAATACCTGTATCAGTTCAATATGATTTTCTGCAGCTTCAAGTTTAGAAACTCTTAGAAACCGATAAAAATCGGTCTCAAGCAAATCCCCTATTTCTAGTAAATCACCTGAATAGTTAAACTTTGCACTAAATATATCTGGTAATTCTGTTGTATAAACATTTTCAAGGCTTGTTATAAAATCAGCTTCTATCCCGTAAATCGCATTAAACTTAGTTGACCCTGGCTTACAATTTGAGTAAACCATATAGCTTTTAGTGTTCTCACTTAAATTCAATTCATTTATTAATAGTTCTGCCTTAGATCGAATTAAAGTTTTAAAGTCATCATTTGCCAAATCAACTTCAAAAACAATCCCTCGAATGGAACGAGACTCAAAATCCAAAAGTGTAAAATCAGAGACAATATCGCCATTATAGTTTTTAAATGGTCTTTCAATAATTACAGGAATATCAGAAACTGTGTATTGTGCCATATTCTGTAGCGCAACTTTTGGTGTTACCTCATAAACCTTTTTAAATGCCTTAATAAAGCTGGATTGATCAGGAAAATCTAAGGCATATGCCACTTCAGTCAAAGTCATTTCACCACTTTTCATAAGTTCTATTGCACGATTCATCTTTCTCTTTCGAATATATTGATTGAAATTCTCTCCTACTACAGCATTGAAAACTCTGTTAAAAAAATACTTTGAAACGTTGAATGCTTGTGCCGTTCCTTCAAGACTTATCGATTGATCCAAATGCGTTTCAATATATTGAAGCGACTGATGGATTAGATCAAAATATACCATTTTTCCTCCCAACCAAGAGTGACTAGATTTTTTTATAAATTCGCATAGCAAAGTCAAAAGCTAAGATTGTAATGATTAAACACCAGCCTAATGCTACATAAATATTATCACCAATTGGTTGATTTGATAATAAATTTCTTATGGCATCACTACTAATTCCCAGCTTTTAGCTTCACTTAATAAAGTTCTATTTAACCGTATTATTTAAAAACTCTTCAATTTTATCCGTATAGCTTGAATCAATTTCCCGAATGTGAGTCAAGTAAGCTTCTACAGTTGTAAATTCATCGATCGTCACATGGAATAAAAGTAATTCTAACTGTTTTCTGAGTTCATTTAACTGGCTATCACGATTAGAATCTGAATGTTTTGACAGCATCTTCAGTGTATCCGCTAAACTATCTAATACTGAATCTTTATTAAAAGACTTCTCTTTAAAACTCTCATCAATATCTGATTTTGAATTTACTTTGTGCTGGTTACCAGATGCATCGTTTATTGAGGTTGAAACTTCAGCTGCTTTGCCTAGCTCGAGCTGGACAATTTGTTTCGCCTTGCCAACAGGACATGCGCCACCCTTGCAAGTTTCACAGTATTCGGTACCCAGACAGATGCCTTCTAAGTCATCTTGTATATGATGATAATAAGCGTAAAGAGCTTTAGCCGTTGCGACGTATTCTGAAGCAATTCCTTTTCTCTTGTGATCAAGAAGCTTGTAAATCATAAATCCAATCGTTACAAATAAGATCGATAAAACTGGCACGATCCAATATACCGTTAAAAACTGTGTCGGAACAGTTTGAGAAAGTTTTTGGATACCAAATATTAAAAAGATACATGCGGCAAATATCTTAATTGCAATTTCTGGCACTTTATCTCCCAGTGTTCTACCAATTAGGATGCCGATAAAACCCGTTGCAATCATCCCAAGTACTGTACCCACTAAGATAAAAGCTGGATAAGTCGCATCTGATGCAAGCGTAATCGCAGTCAATTGCGTTTTATCCCCTAACTCTCCGATAAAAAAAGCAAGCGCTATCGTTACTACTGGACCAAATTGAAACTTCGGCTGCTCCTCTTCGTCATCCTCTTCAATCTTAAGTGACCAAATTGCAAAGCCCACAAATGCTATACCTGCAACCAACTGTAATGTATTGATTGGTATAAAATTAGAGAGCAAACTTCCCAACAGGACCGCCAATCCATGGTTGAGAAATGCACCTATCCCAATCCCTAAAAGTACCTTCTTAACAGGATAACGCGTCGCAAATGCCATCGCCAGGATTTGCGTTTTATCCCCCATTTCAGCAATAAAGATCAAGGTAAAAGCCTTAAGTATTTCTTGAAACATATGAAATTCTCCTTATAACTCGTTTTATTTTGAATTCATTAAACTGTAAACTTACTCAACACCTCCAATTACATCATTATGTCATTACTAATGGTATTTAGATTTTGACTTTGATGGTCATTATTTTTTAACTTCTAATGGTCTATAAACTTTGACTTTTAAACGAAAAAAAAGAGACCTGTAGATTAATAGACTGATTGCCTAATAATCTAAAAGTCTCGCCTCTTATCTTTCAAAGCAGTTATGACCAGGATTTCTCCAGTATGTTGACCATAACTTGGTTTCCCATAGCTACTCCCCTTTAGAGCATCCTAATTTTAACATCTTTAAGTGTTTTGCGTCAATACAATTCTGTGCCTATCCTCTATAAAAAGAATTGTAGTTGCCCTACAAAACATTTATTTCCTATCCGATTGACAACTGTTACGAATTGTTAATATTTTAACTGTTTAAACGACGTAGAAAATGGTATCTGTTAAATATGTAACAATTACAATTTTAAACTAATTACATTTAAGGAGAACACATATGAAAAAAGTCGTAATCGTTGGCGCAAATCACGCGGGTACAGCAGCAACAAATACTATTTTAGATAACTCAAAAGATCATCAAGTGACCGTATTTGATGCAAACAGTAACATCAGCTTTCTAGGCTGTGGAATGGCACTTTGGATTGGTAATCAAATTGATGGACCAGAAGGTCTTTTTTATTCAAATAAAGAAACGCTTGAAGCAAAAGGTGCAAAAATCTATATGGAAACGCCAGTTGAAAGAATCGACTTTGAAAATAAAATTGTTTATGCAAAGACATTAAGTGGTGAAATCATCGAGGCTGAATATGATGATTTAATTCTAGCAACAGGCTCATTGCCTATCGTTCCAAAACTCGAAGGTGGCGATCTTGAGAACGTACAAAAAGTAAAGCTTTATCAACACGCCGAAGTCGTAATCGATAAGCTTGCAGATCCAACGATAAAAGATGTGGTCGTCGTCGGTGCTGGATATATCGGTGTAGAACTTGCAGAAGCCTTCCAAAGACATGGTAAATCGGTAACACTGATAGATATTGCACAAACAAGCTTACCTGCATACTATGATGCACCTTTTACTGCTATGATGAATGAAAATTTATCGAGCAATGGCATCAAGCTCGCATTTGGTGAAACCGTGCAAAAACTTGAAGGTAATGGAAAGGTAGAACGTGTGATCACTGATAAAGCAACACATCCAGCAGATATGGTGGTACTTGCAATCGGCTTTAGACCTAATACTGAGCTAGGTAGTGAATTCCTATCAACCTTTAAAAATAGCGCTTACCTAGTAGATAAGAGACAACGTACTTCAGCACAAGGCGTCTATGCAATCGGTGACTGTGCTACCGTATACGATAACTCACTTGATCGTCCAAGCTACATCGCTCTGGCTACAAATGCCGTTAGGTCAGCCATCGTTGCAGCGCATAATGTTTTAGGCAATCCTGTAGAAAGTGCGGGTGTACAAGGCTCTAATGGCATCGCTATTTATGACCTAAAAATGGTCTCAACTGGCGTTACTGCTGAAAGAGCTGCATTATTAGGACTTGACGTGGCTTATACAGATATTGAAGATTATCAAAAGCCAGAATTCATAAAAGAACATAACGAGAAAGTCAAACTTAGAATCGTTTATGATAAAAACACAAGAGTGATCTTAGGGGCACAAATGGCTTCAAAACACGATATGTCCATGGGCATTCACCTCTTTTCACTTGCAATACAAGAAAAAGTAACCATCGACAAACTCGCATTAACCGACTTATTCTTCTTACCGCATTTTAATAAGCCATACAACTATATCACTGTGGCTGCTTTAAGTGCAAAATAAGGAAAAAGTTTGATCATATGCATTAAAAAAGATTGCTTCATGTGATCGATCTAATTCATAACATTGCGAAAAAAAGCCTCTAATCAGTATATCTAGAAATATCTAGACTACTGTTATAGAGGCTTTCTATTATTTAACAATAAGTGTTTCAACCAGTAATGATGTCTCCCTAGAATCTGAACCCATCCAAATTTTGAAAGCACCTGGCTCTACTATTTTTTTACTTGACGCATCAACAATAGCGAGCTCTTTAATCTCAAGTTCAATCGTCACCACTTTGGTTTCACCTCGATTGATCTTTACACGTTCAAATCCCTTAAGCATCTTAAATGGGGTCATAACTGAGCTGACCAGATCACTCACATACAGTTGAACGATCTCATCACCATCGTATTGACCAGTGTTGGTCACTTCCACAGATACGTTGATGCGATCTGTCGGCACACAAACTGTTTGAGAAAGTCTTAAATTTGTGTATTCAAAAGTTGTGTAAGAAAGACCATAGCCAAACGGATAAAGTGCCATCATAGGTAAATCAATATACTTACTGCCATGCCATCCTGGTAGTTGATTATAATAAACTGGCAGCTGACCGACATGATAAGGAAACGATATGGACAATTTACCACTCGGTACGCATTCGCCAAAGAGAATTTCAGCTAATACGAGACCGCCCAATTGACCTGAGTTAAACGTTTCAATCACAGCATCCGCATTTTCTTTGATCCATGGGACGGACAACGGTTTACCGTTCACTAAAACGACTACCATTGGTTTACCAGTCGCTTTAAGTTTTTCTAATAAGACCTGTTGCTCACCCATCAAGTCTAAGTTAGCCCGATCCTTAAACTCCCCGTTTTGTTCGATGGTATCGCCCACTACTGCAATGATAAGATCCGATGTGTCGGCTAAATCTATCGCTGCACGCATCTCAAAATCGTCCTTTGAAAATTCTGAAACATCGCACCCTCTTTGATAATTAACTTCAACATCATACCCTTTAGCAAGCTTTTCGATCCCTTTTAAAACCGTATAAGTCTGAGTCAATGAAGGCTCATACTTAGGAAAAGGATGTGTGAAGTACGTCCAGTCACCATACTGAGCTCTAAGATCATCCGCACTGGGTCCAATCACTGCTATTTTTTTATACTTTTTGCCTATTGGCAGCAGCTCATTTTTATTTTCAAGTAATACGATGGACTTCCTTGTGAGTTCTAGATTACGCTCTAAATGTGCATCACACGCGAAAACAGAGTCGCTTTTTTCTAAAGACTCCGACTGATGTACTTTTTCAAACAATCCCATCTTAAACTTCGTTAGTAAAATTCTTCTTACCGCATCATCTAAAGTCGCTTCAGTTACCCTACCTTCTTTTACAAGTGCAACCATAGTCTCAAAGAAAGCAGGTGTGTTCATAATCATATCGTTTCCTGATTCGATGGTTATTTTAGAAGCATCCGCTAAGTTTTCACAAACATGTTGTTGTGTGACGAGACTCTCAGTGTTATTCCAGTCTGTGATAATAAACCCTGTAAAATCGAGTTCATCCTTTAACAGTCCTTTTATCAATGGCTGATTTGCCGTTGCAGGTGTGCCATCAATGGATTGATAACCTGTCATAATGGACAAACAGCCTGCTTTTATGGCTTTTTCAAAGGGCGGTAAAAAAGTTTCACGGGCTTTTCTAAAAGAAATTTGTGTGTCGTATGAATCTCGACCACCTATGGATTCACCATACGCAAGGTAATGCTTTGCACATGCTAAAATACTGGTTGGTTCAGCAAGCGTCTCACCTTGATAGCCTTTTATAATCGCACTGCCCAGCTCACCTATGAGATAAGGGTCTTCTCCAAACGTCTCTCCTACACGTCCCCATCTTAGGTCTCTGGCGATACAAAGCACTGGCGAAAATGTCATATGAATCCCATCTGCTGCCACCTCTTTTGCAGTAACACGCCCCATTTGTTTTAGCGCTTCTCTATCCCAGCTACATGAAGCAGCTAGCTGAGAAGGAAACACAGTCGCGCCATTATGAAGTGCATGCCCGTGTATGGCGTCGATACCGAACATTACTGGTATGCCCAATCGCGTGGTCTTTGCCAAAGATTGTATCATATGAATTTCATCACCAAGAACATGTAGAAATGAACCTGCATGTTTGTTAAGAACCCAATCGTTTCTATCTTCGTCTGACATTCTACTATAAATCCACCCAACCGCCTTGCCATCCACAAACTCTGGATCCGCTTTCATACATGAAATCTGCATCATCTGACCCACTTTTTCCTCTAAAGTCATCTGTGTGATCAATCGCTCCGTCCTGATTTCAGGTGCTAATGTAGCATCTAAATAGGAGATGTCCAAATCCATTTGGTCCAATTGTGTATGATCTACTTTTGTTTTAGTTGTACTGGATTGACTTTTGTTTGATTGTTCTTCATTTGATCTTTTCATCCGTCACCTCACGAATTATTTCATTATATCACTTAGCGTATCAAATTATAACGTTACAAACTATCATATATCTACGATTTGTTGTATATTTATATTGTGAATGTATCTATAATGACACATAACGGAAATTAAGAAATTAATAAAGATCGAAGGTAAATATGAAATCACACACATCTAAAACGCCGAATCCAGATGTCTCAGTACAGTCCAAATTGACGCATACCACTTTTTTGCAGCGTGAACACTTATCTGCTCACCATACTTACGATGATGAAATGCGCCAATACGAATATGCCAAGCAAGGCGACTTAAGAAGCGTCGAAGAAAGTAAGCGAATTTTCCAAGGCGACTCTACGGGTCAACTTTCAAACGACCCAATTAGAAATGCCAAGTATCTCTTCGTTGCATCTGTCACACTTTTAACTCGGTTTTGTATCGAGGGTGGCATGCCATCAGAAACCGCCTACACATTAAGTGACCTTTATATTCAGAAAATGGACGAGATACATGCGCTTCAAAGAATTTACACACTTCACAGTGAAATGTTCCATGACTTTACGATCCGTATGGTTGAAACAAGAACCTCAAAAAGCTATTCTAAGAAAGTACTTCTTAGCTTTGACTATATCTATTTGAATTTACACAAAGAAATAACCGTCTCTGACTTAGCAAAAACGGTTGATTTAACACCTAATTATTTGTCCAGTTTATTTATAAATGAGGTTGGCATGAGCTTATCTGCTTATATTCGAAGTAAGCGAATTGAGGCTGCTGAAAATATGATTAAGTATTCGAGCTTTTCACTCTTGGAAATCAGCAATTATCTTAATTTCAGCTCTCAAAGTCATTTCTCAAAGGTTTTTAAAGCTCAAACTGGGTACACACCAACGCTGTATCGAAAACTCTTTTTCAGACACAATTGGTCCATGTAGATTACGTAAAGTCCTTTAGCCTTGCATTTTTCTTTTGATAAAGCGTCTTCCCGTTTAAAGTAAATGCATTTTTAGGACAGTAATTGACACATCTCATACACGAAATACACTTTGTCGTATCTATTGCGATTTTTAACTCAGGAACTGAGCTTAAAGCCTGAACTGGGCAATGCGAAACACACAGCTGACACTCAATGCACTTATCTGCTGAAATCGAAAGTTTTGAAGCCATTTGCTTCCATATTTTCTTACCCTTTGAGATGGCGCGCATCCAATCTGAAAAAATTGGAACTCTGCGCCATTTTGTTTTACCTGCTATGAGTGCATCCACATAAGCTTCAACCTTTTCTTGCACCATTTCACTTTTTATAATCCCTTGATCCACTTTCTTTTGACTCATCTGCATACTGGTAGGCATCTTATACTCCATTGCACCAACGCACTTGTAACCCTTACTCTGTAAAAGTTGTTTCATGGGTCCTACCACGCCACCAGAGTAGCTTTCCATAGTGTCTGCCATAAAAATCTTCTGTCCATTCCCGTTTGGCATCTGATTCATAAAAGCCCAAACGTTTGGAAATGTGGATTGCACTGCAACTGGAAAGACGATACCGATTAACTCATAATCTAAACTAGAGCTTAATGAATTATATTGATCTGACATTTTCTCTACAACCACTTTAAAGCCTTTTATTTCAAACCGTGCTTGCATCATTCTCATAACCAGATAAGTATTTCCAGTCCCTGAGAAGTAGATTAGTTTAATGTTTTTCATTCCCCTCCTATTGATTGACATACCATCCTCCTCAGTGATTACTTTTCTCAATTTTATATCGTCTGTTTAATGTCGTATTGTAAAAAATCGTCATTTTCTTAAATGTTTGTGTTCAGCTAAGTACTTTAATGTTAGCTCATTGGTCACCTTTTCCAGCTTTTGAGGTGTCTTAGTCGTATAGCGCTTTGTCATTTTGATGGCATGAGATTGATCGTAAAAATAATCACGATCTCCTGATGACAAATGAAATCTTTTAATATTCACATACGCCTTTGGAGAAATGCCAAAAGATCGTTTGAATTTTCTTTCCAAAGTGGAGAGGCTCATCCCCAAATCGTGTGCCATTTGCTTAACACTGAATGTATGGAGATGCTGATCAATATATTGCATCATTTGTTCTAAATCCGTGTATTCATTTCTCAGTCTTATGAGTTGACTCCGAATAAAACTCCAAATACTAGAGATGCGTGCTTCATCGTTCACTTCCATTTTAAGTTGCTCATAAAGTGTTCTAAAAGCACCACTGCCCTCTAGGATGGTTTCCGTCTCATTTTCACTAAATAAGTTTTGATAAGCGATTGGTTTTATGGCAATTCCTATTTGATACAATTTCTTTTCATATCTTACTTTGTAAGCTTGATCGATCATCCCTACGATGGCAATGTCAGGCAATTTAAAGTACGACTGTGAATCAGAAGGATTAAAGTAATAGGCGTCACCAAAATTAAAAATAACGTTCATATGCGCTAATGGCATAATGATATCATCACGCTGTGCCTCTGGTACTTCCTTGATCTTAATCAGCCAAATATAATCAATCCAGTATGCCAAATCAGCATCTGGTTTATAGTGTTTAATCATCTGATCTCACCTTTAGTAAACCTCTATAAAGGTGATGCGCTTCATGTTCACTTTTTTTATCAATCATTTTCAGCCTCTCTTCTACAAACAAATGTTATCACTATTTCTATGATAGACCAAATGCTACTAAAATCCAAATACGTAAATTGAAATCTTATTTTTGATGATAGTTTATATGAAATTATGATAAAATAGATAAAAATTTGATAAATTAAGATGAAACTTTGATGATCTATAACTAAAAGTATATAACAGGAGGCAATATGAATATTTCATTGATCGGTCTAGGTGCAATTGGCGCATCCTATGCAGAAAAACTAAACGAATGTGAGGCTGTAAATCTCAGCATCATCTTAGATGAAAACCGTTATAAGAATTATTGTGAAAGTGAATTCTCAATTAATGGCAAAGTTCAATCGTTTAACTATGTAAAAGATACTGATCTATATGCTCCTGCTGATTTGATACTTATAGCAGTAAAATATAATGAACTCAAAAACGCAATTCATTTGATTCGAAATCATGTTGGTGAAAATACGATTATAATGTCTTTGCTGAATGGTATTGATTCAGAAGAAATTATCGGTGCAACTTACGGTTCTGAAAAGCTTCTATATAGTATGTGTCTTGGCATCGATGCACAAAGAAAGAATAAAGAAGTGACCTATGGCAGCATTGGAAAGATAGTATTTGGTGAAAAGGACAGCCATTTTTCACAAAGAATTGAAAGAATATCCAGTATCTTTGACAAAGCAAACGTTCCATATGAGAACCCAACAGATATGTATAAACAAATGTGGTGGAAATTTATGATTAATGTTTGTAGCAATCAACCGACTGCCATCTTAGGTGCAAACTATCATTTCCTTAATACCGATAATGGTCATAGTATCATGCACTTGATTATGACTGAGGTCAGTGCGATCGCGAAAGTCAAGGGCGTCCAAATAACAGAAGAAGACTTTAATGCATGGATTAAGCTTCTCAGAACGATGGTGCCTGAGAATAAAACATCGATGCTACAGGATATGGATGCTGGTCGAGCAACTGAGGTCGATATGTTCTCTGGCGTTATATGTAGACTGGGTGATGAACATGGCATTGATACACCTTATAATGATCTTATGTATCATATGATTAAGCTTAAAGAGCAAATCGTAAAGAGTTCATTTTACAAATGAATTCTAGTAAAATCGAGTAGGAGGAAATTGATTACTTCAATTTCCGTCCTCTCACACCACCGTACGTACCGTTCGGTATACGGCGGTTCATAAAGCTAACTTTACTTTCTTATACATTGTAGACATGCTAACATAACCTCGCTTTTCCAATCTTGCATTGGTAATGGCACGTTGCATAATAGGGCTTTTGGAGATTCTCCAATAGCCTTTTCTTGTGTTTGCAAATTCCCATGCTTTATTTCTCACAATTCCAAGTTTGATTAGACTTGAAAATCGCGTTCGTATCTTCTTCCAAGTTTTCCAAATACACGCCCTAAGCCTTCGCCGAATCCATGCATCAATTTCACTCAAGGAATGCGACATATCGGCTAGTTTGAAATAATTCACCCAGCCTCGCGTTTTCTCAATCACTTTCTTTAACCTTGCTTCAAAGTTCATGCTTAAATTGCGATTGGTTACTTCTCGAATTTTGTCTTTCAACCGGTTAAAACTTTTAGGGTGAACGCGAAGGCGGTACTTTCCATTTTTATAATAGAGACTGTATCCAAGAAACTTTCGTTTCGTGGGGCTAGCCACCGCGCTTTTCTCTTCATTCACTTTCAATCTTAGCTCGTTCTCTAGAAATCTTCGGACTGTTTCCATCACACGTAATCCTGCCCGTTTGCTTTTAACATAGATATTGCAGTCATCCGCATATCGACAGAATTTATGACCTCGTTCTTCAAGCATTTTGTCTAGTTCGTTGAGCATAATGTTTGACAACAATGGACTAAGCGGCCCACCTTGTGGTGTTCCTTCTTTTGATTTCACACATATGCCTTGGTCCATGACACCTGCTGTCAGGTATTTTCTGATAAGTTTAAGAACTCGCTTGTCGCACACCTTTCTTGAGATTAAATGCATAAGCTTGTCATGGTTTACTCGGTCAAAGAATTTCTCGAGGTCCATGTCTACTACAACCTTGTAACCTAAGTTGACGTAGACTTCTGCTTGTTTTAGAGCTTGATGGGCACTTTTGTTTGGTCTGAAACCATAACTGTGCTCTGAAAATTCTGGTTCAAATACTTCCGTTAAGACTTGTGAAATGGCTTGTTGGATAACTCGGTCTACTACTATAGGTATCCCGAGTCCTCGCTTTCCACCTTCCGGCTTGGGAATCTCTACTTTCCTCACTGGTTTTGGTATATACCTTCCTTCCAGTATCTCAAGGACTAGTGCTTTGCCATTTTCCATCAGGTAGGACCGAAGTGTATCAGTCTGCATACCATCTATCCCGTGACTGCCTTTATTCCTCTCGACTCGCTTGAGCGCTTTGTTCATGTTTTCAGCATTTACAATGCGCTCTAACAGATTCTTTGTACAGATTTCGGTTCTGGCTTTCTCTGATGAGCTCGCCAACTCGGAACTATGCGCTCTTGGTACCGTTTCGGCTTCCAGCCTTATATCTTCCAAGTAGCCTTCATATGAAGTTTTCTGCAGTCGTTGTTCTCGTTTTGAGAGATTCATAAATACTCACCTCGCTTAATGTTCAGCCCTTCGTCAAAGATTCATGACGCTTTGACTACTATGGCCTCTGCTGACTTCTCAGGATTCAGTCGTACATCACTGCACGGGTTGTTCCGTGAAAAAAATTCCTTAGAACTTACTCCTGAGATCTCCCCAGGTAAGAACGCACTCTTTCATGCCATGAGACCGCCACATTTACTTTCCAAGTTTCGGGTAGTATAGGACTTCGGTTTGATTTGCAACCTCATCCACTTGGTTAAGCCTCAAATGTGATTCGTGTACCTCGGTCCGGCACTTTGCCTCCAGCTTCCTTCAGATTCGCAGTCACCCACGACACCCTTGCTCTTGGCTAACGGTTGGCACTACCAGCCCCCGTATCGGACTTGCACCGACTAGAGTGCGCCCATGCTGGGCGCACAAATAAAAGAAGTCAATTGTGAATTCACAGTTGACTTCTTTATTTGCTAATTGATCAATTCAGATAAAAGTAGATTCATTTCCTAAATTATCGACTTCTTTCGCCCTATCACACTTAAGGTATGCCAGTGTTTGGTTACAATTTCACCATTTGGTCGCATACTCGTTCCATCATTTTCTAGTTCCTCAAGATGTAATAGATCGTATGCTTTAAAAAGCGTTTCGATTTCGGACTTTGAGTGAAATGTAAATCGTTCAGTCCATTCTGCCCAAGAGTCGTTTTTCCCAAAGAAAATCATTGCGATGGTAGCGCCGTTAGGTATTTGAGCTTCAAGTTGATGCCATCTTTGCTCAAATAATTGGGTTGGACAAAATGGCAAGCTAAAGCTTGCGTAGACACAGTCAACTTGTGGCAACTTCATTTCATATAAATCCGCCTTAACTACCTCAAGTCCATTAATGTTTTTATTAGATAACTCGATTTTTAGATCCTCAAGTACAGTTGTTTCACGATCCACTGCTATCACTGTATGTCCATTTTCGATAAAGTGTTTGGCATCAACACCAGCTCCAGCGCCTAAATCTATGATTCTTGAAGGCTTTGCAAGTACTTCCATAAGCTTCTTCGTCAAAGTTCTTGGTTCTTCGTTTTTAGTTTTTTCGTGAAACTTTTTATCATAGCTACTCATGTGCGATCTCCTTTGCAACGTCTAGAATAGAGTTAAATGCGTCGCGATAATTTTTACCGTTGATTCCGTAAAAGCTTAAATTCATGCTTCCCGCCAATTGTTCATCTGTAAAAGCATCACCTACGACGATTGATTGATCGAGTTGAAGCTCTGGAAATTCTAATAGACTTTGCTTGATCATCCCAGTTTTGGGCTTCATACATTCGCAATTCTCGTGAGCTGAGTGTGGACAATAATAGGTTTTAAGTATTATCACCCCTTTATGTTCAAGGCATTGAATGAGTTTGCTATGAAAAGTATTATAATCACTCAATGTGATAACGCCATCGTTTATTAGGTATTGATTGGTGATGATGATGAGTTTGAACCCCATATTAGAAAGTTGATGCAATCCTTCTATTGCATTTTGCAAAAACTCAGGATCATTTATCTTTCTCCAATCTGCGTCAGGGTAATCTTTATTAATGGTACCGTCTCGATCTATGTACGCAACTTTCATGGCTTACTCCTATTCAAAATATTCACCCATAATTCGTTTAAAGAATTTCGCAAAACCATCTTCTTGTAGATCAGGTTCACCTATACCTGTTTCAAGATCATAATAATATTGATTGCTATTAATTTCTACAGATAGCGAATCCAGTGGAAAGCCTTCGTTATATATCTCGTGTGGTTTATCAACCACGTAGAAACGCTCAGACCACAAATCCTCACCATCATATGAAATGACCGTTTCATCATCTAAAACCAGACATATCGCATTTTTATAATAAGCAGTAATCTTACCACCATATCGTTTTGCCATTTCGCTATAATAATCCAGCATTTCCCGATAGGTGAAACTTTGCCCCTCTCTTCTTCGAACCATGGTTCCAGGTTGATCCTCTTCGGCGACACCTTCAAAAACAAGTCCTGTATCACAAGAAAAAAGCGGTGCTTTAAGCTGATCGAAGTAACCAATTGCTTTAAGCGTCGCGTTTTCTATCGGTGTTTCGCC
>DJWQ01000008.1 GCA_002441045.1 Firmicutes bacterium UBA6226
CATTTACCACTGATGTCCACCACTTCTGTCGCGTTAAGGTCGGCTTTATTTGCAAGGACTGCATTGTATTTGGCACCATAAAGGCCTGGACGAATGTTATCAGTCATACCGCCATCGACAGAGAGATAGGTTTTAATTTCTGGAATTTCTTTAATCGTACCGATGCTATAAAGTTGGATACCTGCTTCACCAACGATAAAACGTCCAGGTTCCATTGAAACATGTGGTCGCTTAAGATCGTTTGTTTCGCAGAACTCAATAAGGCGTTTCATTAAAGGATCTACAAAGTCGATGATTTTTAGAGGCTGGTCTACCTCTGTGTATTTAATACCGAAGCCACCTCCAAAGTTAAAATCCTCAATGGTATAATTAAATCTTTTATTTGTTTCTAATATTAAATCAAGAATAACTTCTAGTGCGCTTAAATGCGTCTGAGACTCGTGTAATTGTGAGCCTACGTGGAAATGGAATCCTAAGAAGTTAAGGGCCTCTGAATTTATTGCGTTTTGTATCAATGGAAATAATATTGTCTCATTTAGGGGAATGCCAAATTTAGAATCCTTTTTCCCTGTAGAGATATAGTCGTGTGTGTTTGCAGAGACGTTTGGTGTAATTCGAAAAAGAATATTTGCTTGGATGTCCATATGTTTACAGATAGACTCTAGTGTGTAAAATTCGCTGACGCTGTCTACGACGAAACGATTAACACCGTAATTTAAAGCAAGTTTTATTTCTTCAATGGATTTGTTATTACCATTAAATTCAATTCGCTCAGCAGGAAAATTGACGCTCATAGCGGTATAAAGTTCGCCACCACTTACCACGTCAAGCCAAAAGCCCTCTTGATCGAGTAGGCGACAAATGTACTTTGTGCAAAATGCCTTACAAGCAAACGCAGCGTGAGAATTTTCATATTTATTAATGAAAGCGTTCTTTATCTCGTTTAAATTTTCAATTATTTTATTTTCAGAATAGACATATAAGGGGGTTCCGAATTGTTCAGCCAAGGTTACTGTGGAGACGCCATCCATATAAAGGGTATGATTCTTGATTTCAAACATAAAGATGCTCCTCTTTCATATAATTTAGTCCTATTGTAACATAATATAAAAAAAATGATAGCCCAATAAAAAGACGATCATTTGTTAAAACATTATCAATATAAATCAATAGAAAAGCCTTTGTCTCCAAAGGCCTGACTATTAGCATTTTTTATTTTTGATTACTACCTAATACGTTAACAATTTTGTGTTTAACCATACCGTAGATAGCTTCTCTAGCAGGAGCTAAATATTTTCTTGGGTCAAAGTTTGCTGGATCTAAAGCAAATTGCTTACGGATTGTACCAGTCAAAGCTAATCTCAAGTCTGAGTCGATGTTAATTTTGCAGATACCGTATCTTGCAGATTCTCTTAATTGATCTTCTGGACAACCTTTAGCATCTACTAATTGACCACCGTATTCATTACACATCTCTACATACTCAGGAATAACTGAAGAAGCACCGTGAAGTACTAATGGGAATCCTGGAAGTAAGTTAGAAATTTCTTTAAGTCTTTCAAGGTCAAGTTTTGGATCTGAATCAGCAGCAAATTTGTATGCGCCATGGCTTGTACCAATAGCGATTGCTAATGAGTCACAACCAGTTCTTGTAACGAAATCTACAGCTTGTTGAGGATCAGTATAAGTAGCATCTTCAGCAGATACGTTAACCGCATCTTCAATACCAGCTAATCTTCCTAACTCAGCTTCAACGACAACACCCTTAGAGTGTGCGTATTCAACGACTTTTTTAGTAAGTGCTACGTTTTCTTCATATGAATGGTGTGAACCATCGATCATAACTGAAGTAAAACCATCGTCGATACATTGTTTACAGATTTCGAAATCATCACCGTGATCAAGGTGAAGTGCGATATCAAGCTCTGGATGCTCGATTAAAGCAGCTTCTACTAATTTTTTCAAGTAAACTGGGCTAGCGTATTTTCTTGCACCTGCAGATACTTGAAGAATCAATGGTGATTTTGTTTCAGCAGCAGCTTTTACGATACCTTGGATAATTTCCATGTTGTTTACGTTAAATGCGCCAACTGCATATCCGCCTTCATAGGCTTTTTTAAACATTTCTTTAGTGGTTACTAATGGCACTCGAATCACTCCTTTTAATATATGGATTAAGTGCAAATCTTGATAACAACCTATTAACAATGCCCTGCTATATATGATATTATATAGCATGTAATTTGATTTTACTAGTTTTTAAATGAAAAAAGATTGTGAATATCCCGCAGGGATGAGGAGTGACCCGTGAGACTACCAGAGCACTTTGTTAATCGAATGAAAACACAGCTCGGTGAGAGCTATGAAGCCTTTGCAGCTTCCTATGACAGAGAACACTTTGTCAGTTTAAAGATAAATACATTAAAAATTTCTGTTGAGAAGTTCTTAGAGATTTTTCCCTACCCTTTAACACCTGTTCCTTGGACGGAAGATGGATTCTATTATCGACCAGAGGATCCTGTAACCAAGCATCCATATTTTTACGCAGGTCTTTTTTATGTTCAAGAGCCATCTGCGATGTCGCCTGTGGTTGCTTTAGCACCTAAGCCTGGTGATGTTTGCTTAGATACTTGCGCTGCGCCTGGAGGGAAATCCATGCAAATAGCGACTCATATACACGATCAAGGGTTACTTGTTACCAATGATATCAATGAAACAAGAGTGAAAGCCATTTTAAGAAATACTGAAAAATTTGGTCTTAGAAATGTTTTGATATTAAATGAATCGCCAGATAGAATTGCAAAGACAATTGGCAATCATTTTAATCGAATCTTGGTAGATGCACCATGCTCAGGAGAGGGAATGTTCCGAAAAGATCCAAGAGCAGTAAAATCATATGAAACCTTTGGTCCTTTAGCTTGTCAAGCAATGCAAAGAGAAATCATCGATCAGTTGGTGGGGTTAGCGGCTGAGAATGCTGCGATTGTTTATTCTACCTGTACTTTTGCGCCAGAAGAAAATGAAGATCAGATACAGTATTTGTTAGAAAATCCAAGTCAATTTGTTTCAAGGGACATTATCATAAATTCCATTGATTATGATGATGCGTCAAAGCGCTATATGACACATATTTGGCCGCATCTGCACAAGGGGGAAGGCCATTTTATTGCCAGCATTCAAGCGACAGATAATTTTGTTCCAAGAGTCGAAACAGAAAAATATTCTGAAAATCAACCCCCAGAAGCATTTGTAGAGTTTATGGTGACTCATTTGACGCATCCAATGACGGGCTACTTTTCACTGATAGGAGAAAAGCTTTATCTTAAACCAGAACTCAAAGTTCCAACAAAGGGCTTGAAAGTGGTAAGGGAAGGTCTTTTGCTAGGCGAAATTAAAAAAGATAGATTCACACCGAGTCAAGCGTTGGC
>DJWQ01000243.1:0-2182 GCA_002441045.1 Firmicutes bacterium UBA6226
GTTAGCCCAATAAAAAAAGAGATATGATCCATCCATTTACTCAGATGAACAATATCTCTTGTTTATTATCTTTTATGCTCTTTATTTACAAAACAAACTATTTTTTGACCCTTTTGCACAACGGCTTATTTTGCTTTATCTAAGCTCGCAGCTTCTTTAATACTTGCAACGATATTTGCTACGTTTGTTAATTCACTTGGAATAATCAACTTAGTTGCTTGACCATCAGCCACTTTTGCAAGTGCTTCAAAGCTCTTAAGTGCTAATACAGATTGATCTGCATGAACTTCCTTGATCATATCAAGACCCATTGCAGTTGCTTTTTGAATTTTAAGGATAGCTTCTGCTTCCCCTTCTGCCTCTCTAATTTGAGCTTCTTTTTTAGCTTCAGCTCTTAAGATGGCAGCTTGTTTTTCTGCTTCTGCACTAAGAATAACAGACTCTTTTTTACCTTCTGCGATAAGGATTGCTGAACGTTTTTCACCTTCTGCTCTAAGGATCGATTCACGTCTTTCACGTTCTGCTCTCATTTGTTTTTCCATTGCATCTTGAATGTCTTTAGGTGGTAAAATGTTTTTAAGCTCAACACGATTTACCTTAATGCCCCATGGATCCGTTGCTTCATCAAGAATAGCTCGCATTTGCGTATTGATAATATCTCTTGAAGATAAAGTTTCATCAAGTTCAAGCTGTCCTATGATATTACGAAGTGTTGTAGCTGTTAAATTCTCAATAGCTACGATTGGCATTGCAACGCCATAGGTGAAGAGCTTTGGATCAGTGATTTGGTAATATACAACTGTGTCAATTTTCATAGTAACGTTATCTTTTGTAATTACAGGTTGTGGTGGAAAATCAGCAACCATTTCTTTTAAAGAAACTTTCTTTGAAATTCTATCAATGAGAGGAATTTTAAAGTGTAAGCCAGTTTCCCAAGTTGTTAAATAAGCGCCAAGACGTTCAATGACATAGCCATTAGATTGAGGTACGACTCTAATGTTTGAAGCAACTAAAAGTAAGAACAGAAGTGCCAAAACGACACCAATTAAGTAACCCATATAAACCTCCTAAATATCATATTAATATATATATTACATTATATCACTTTCGTGATTAAACAACGCTGAAATGCGTATTTCTAATCATACTTTAATGAAGACACCACGCTTTTTAGTTTGCACCATCAATTTTTTTTACGATTAATTTGACACCTTCGATCGCAACTACTTCAACTTCTTCATCTAAATCGAATGCCTCATGACCCAAGCCTTTTGCTGTCCAAATTTGACCGTTGAGTTTAACTTGTCCAACTTCTCTTGAAACGATGGCTTTTGTTACAAAACCTGTTTTACCAATCAATGCATCTACGTTGGTTTTATTTTGACCGACTTTCAAGAATTTTCTAGCGATTGGTCTTGTATAGATTAAAAGCACCACTGCTACAACGACAAATGCAATAAACTGAACCGCAAAACCTAGTCCAATTGCAGATGCGATTAACGCTACCAGTGCACCTACTGCAAACCAAATCGACGTCAGTCCTAATGTAAATGCTTCAACTACAGTGAAAAAAACAATCAAAATTGCCCAAATAATAGATAATGTCTGGCCACTCATAATACCCTCCTAATAAATCGTGAAGTCTAATATTTATTTGATAGCGCATATCATGTATAATAAAAATATCACTTCTTTATACATATCGTTTAATTGCAAATGCTTTATCTTAATAATCTGCCATTATATCAATATTGCGCTAAGACGACTAAATCTTAATTTAGTTATAAGCCATAAATATTAAGAAACTATTAAGTCCGACTTAAGAAAAGAACAATTAACACATAGAGGGTGAATTCATGAATATACGAAAAAAATACTTTGTCTCATTTGGTCTAGTTGCGCTGCTTTTAGTCGCGCTGGTTTTTAGCAGTGTTTTTACTTATAAAGACCCGTTTCCACTTTTCATAGCCTTATTTCTAATCATTGGCATACCTATGCTTGGTGTGTTCTTTCATATCAGAAAAATGGTGAAAATCATAGAAAAAAATACCGTTCGTTTGGAAAAGAAGCTCGGTAAAATGCCGATTGAGAAAATCGACAAATCCAAGTTTGGCCATTTCAGAAACATTGATGCATTGTTTGCACATTACGAGAGCATTATTACTCAAGCTATCGATGAACA
>DJWQ01000243.1:2229-3020 GCA_002441045.1 Firmicutes bacterium UBA6226
ATCGAGAATGCACATAAAGGTAGTTTATTGGTTCTCAATCCGAAAAACAATTTTTATGAATACCACACCTGTGTTGGATATAACCTTACAGAACTAAAAAAAGTAAAAATGCAATTGGAAGAAACTTTTTTATACAAAAATGCAAACAACAACTTTGAAACACCTACAATCATTCGTAATATCAAAGAATTTGATACAAAGATTCTAGACGAAGATCGAGTTGCATTTATAGAGAAAGCTGGAGGACTTGATATCGAAGAGGTTTTATCTGCACCGATCATTATCGATGGAAAGATTTTTGCAATACTAAACATCGATAGTGATCGAAAAGACGCGTTTGATGAAATCGACATACAATTGATTCACTTCTTCTCTTCACAAATTGCAATTGCCCTTAAGAATAAGTATCTAGTGGATGAAACTGTCACAATGTCTCGATACGATAAGTTAACAGGTGCTGTGAGTCGAAATTATTTTGAGAAAATCATAGACGATCATCGTGATTATACTTTAGATACTTTAGAACCATATGCCATTGTGCTTTGCGATTTAAATTATCTCAAGTTAATCAATGACAGCTTTGGCCATAGTGCAGGTGACGTCATTCTCAAAGAATTTTCTAATATGATTCGAGGGTCAATTCGTGAATCTGATGTTCTATCTCGTATTGGTGGTGATGAATTTGTCATTCTGTTAAGATCCATCACACTTACTCACGCTGAAGAAAAAATGTCTGCCATATTTGAAAATTTGAAAAATCATACCATTGAGTTTCATGGAAATGAGCTTCC
>DJWQ01000079.1 GCA_002441045.1 Firmicutes bacterium UBA6226
CCTTTACATCTGGCAGTCTTATTAAGCTGGTTAAAAATCCAGAATACTATAATGTGAACAAAGTTTCATTAGACGTCATCAACATCTATATGATTAACGAAGCGACAACGACATTGAGTGCTTTTGAATCTGGGCAAATGGATATCATCGACTCTGTACCCAATGTTGAAGTTCCAAGATTATTGAATGAATCTAGTCAATTAAAAATTAACCCTATGATTGCGACTGCCTATTATGGATTTAACGTAAAAAAAGCGCCTCTTGATAATATTAATGTTAGAAAAGCACTTATCTTATCTATTGATCGTAAGATGCTGGTCGAAGAGGTTACAAAAGCGGGCGAACTGCCTGCAAACGGTTTTATGCCGCCTGGCCTTTTAGATGCAAATGGTAAAGACTTTAATGCGGTTGCAGGTGATTATGGATTGGAATATAACCCAGATCTGGCAAGGCATTTACTATCAGATGCAGGTTATTTAAACAGTGAAGACTTCCCAGTGATAGAACTTTTTTATAATGCATCTGAATCGAATAACTTGATTGCTGCAACGCTTCAAGAAATGTGGAAAAACGAACTTGGGATTACTGTCGATCTTGTGAGTCAAGAATTTGCAGTTTTCCAAACAACGAAATCAGAAAGACAATACCAAATCGCTAGAGGCAGTTGGTTTGGGGATTACTCAGATCCACTTGCGATGCTTGAAATTTGGACTTCTGATAATCCGATAAACTCTACTGGTTGGTCCAATGAAAAATATGACGCGCTCATTATGAGCGCAAAATCGAAAAATGACGCTTCGAGATACAATGACTTGTATCAAGCTGAATCGATATTAATGAGCGAAGCCCCTATTCTACCTTTGTACTATTATACCGATCTATATATGGTTTCTGATGCTTTTATCGGATATGAAAAAACAAATACGGGTTTATGGTACTTTGGAAACACTAAAAAATTATAAACGGAGTCAACTATGCGTACAAATCTATCAGTTATATTGAGAGCACTTAGCAACGGCATCCTTGATCCTTATGTTTTTCCCAATACAGAGTATTCAGGTATTAATCAAATGTCCTTTTTTACAGCAGTATTCCCGCTTTATTTCTTAAATTCCGAAGAAAATAAAGCAATGCTTCAAGTCACCAAAAACAACTCAAGTCGATTGTCTAATCTGTTCACAAGGCAAACGGATCCAAAACGTCGAGAATCAAAATTTAGAGAGCGCTTTTTAGAAGCTTTTGATAAATATTTTTTTGAAGAAATGCTTTTATCAACCAAATTTATACTAAGAAATTATAACTCTGATCATTATGAAAACTGGATTGAGGATTTATTAACCCTTGATACCGCTTTAAAAGAAGAAGAGAATATGTTCTTTTATCGCCAACTTTCGAACACTTATAAAAAATCACCAGAATATGCGCTTGCCCTCCTTATCTTATGGGCTTTTCATATTGGTGATTTCAAAGATATGATCCATGTAATTGAGGACTTATCTCTCAGCACCTCAAGTACCGTCATTACCCGAAGTGAAGATAATAAGGCTCTAGATAAATTATTAGAGGAATATCATCTCAATCCAATGGATGTCTATGATTTTATTGATATTGCTTATAAATATGGCATTTCAGGTTATTTGGGTGCCATTGCTATCAAAACATATGTCGATTCGCATACACACAATAACCCATTAATTTCTTCTGAGCTTGCAGACATGTATTTCTATGGAAACAACTTCTTAGAACTTCAGAAAGATAAAGCCATGAATCTCTACACCGTAAACGCAAATTCCGGATACGGTCCAGCGATGTGGTCAATAGGACAAATTAGCTCAAATGAACGCTTTGACATCAATCAAACACCGGTCAAATTTTCCATGCACTATTATGAACGCGCAATTGATCAAAATCATGCATTGTCCTATAACAACATAGGAAAATGGTGGATTTATGCCCTTCACTATCACGTATACAAGAGTGTTGGCGTGCCAGGATATCAAAACATCTATGTCAATCAGGGCAGACAAGCTGTTTCTGATATTTATAATATCATGATCTCAAGGGTTGATTTCAACTCTTTTCTTGATCATTATGGCTTTACAAAAACCGTCGATTTTCAAAGTTTATCTCCTGAGGAGATTGAAGCACTTTTAACGCGTTTAGAAGATGCAGAAAACTATATCGTCGATCATTTTATCATGCAAGCCTATATCAAACAGAAATACTTTTTCTCACTTGGAAGCTGCGTCACACTTTACGAAAATCAATTGACTAGAAGAAAGAGTTTCACAGAGAAGTATGGTCTTAAGTCATATAAAGAAAAAGAAAACGCATCATGGGAGAAATACGTCTACCATGTCAGTGAATACTCTAAGTATCAGATTTCATCAGCTCAGTTAATTTACGCTAAGTATCTTGTGCAAGTCAATGCTGAGCCTCAAGATATCTATGAGTATTTGTATAAAGCCGCTTACGAGCTCCCTGGAAACGAACTCAATCATGAAGCCATGCTTGAATTTTTGATCTATCATGTTGATCCTAGAGTTGTTTATAAAAAGAATCAGATCAACTTTGATAAGAGCTTAATGGCAACCCTTGAAGGCTACAGACCGAACTATCAATCCAAAACCTATCATGCATTAAATGCCGTCAAACTCATGCTCAGCCACCTTAAAGCATCTGCCCTCGTCTATGATGCATATGAATTTATTATTGATTGTTTAAATGCAGAAGCGCTTGCACATCCAGAAGAAAAAGTACTCTATGAATCAGTTATCGATCAATTTATTAGGCAGTTTAAGCTATAAACTTTTGATTTTTCTGCTAATTTTTATCATTCATCTGCTATAGAAGGACGAAACAAAAAAGGTGCTGAATGTCAGCACCTTTTTTATATGGATTTTATTATGGAATGTCAAAGATAGTCTTAATTTCTTTCGAGCTGTAATACCATCAACCTCTCAAGCTGTAGTGTTTCTGAAGCTTCAGGTGATTTTCTCTTTGCTCTATTAAGAAAGAATTTTGCGCGACTCAAGTTGTCATCTTCTAAGCTGATGAGTACGTGTCTAACTAAGTTAGAATACTCTTCACCAGAGATCATCAACACAAAATGGTTCTTAATAAATCCGATCAATTCTCCAATATTCGATTTAAACTGCCAAGTTTGGTTAGTTTGTTGAGATTCGATCATATTACACCTCCTAAGAATTACGTTAACCTATCATCCATATCATAGTCTATATCCGTTCTTAGAATCAATGCCAACCTCTCTTAGAATGGTTCAATTTTAGTTATGAAACTGCTTTTTTTTGCATATTTCTCTCTATCATGACCCCTGTAAGTGTATTAACTGGACAGATTGCACACCAACTTCTCGGTCGGTACATAATGCCAAGGATTAATCCAACGATTGTAGAAGAGAACATGATTGAAAAGACCCTATAGCTCAAATGTATTACGGAAGTAGGAAGCGTAAGTTGGATGAGCTGTGGTAGCTCAAACGGCATTTTAAATAGCATTAGAAAACGTACATAATCCATTGGTGGTGCTTTTAAAGCTGCAACTGCCAGTGTCGAGTAACTGATCATAACCAGATTGATACAAAAGAAGTTGAGGATAAACCGCTTCGTTTTATCAGAGTATAATCCTTCTGGTGGCTTTAATCCAAATGAGATCCTTTTAAGTAGTTTTGAGAACAAGCTCGCCCTTGGACAGTACTTCTTACACCATACCTTTTCTCTATATCGGTATGCTAAGTAAAAAGGTGTCAACGCACACACAAATCCCAATAACCCCAGCGCAATATTAATTAGACTTAGTACAAAAAACGCAATGGTTCCGATGAATAATGCATCTTGCCACATCACTTTATTTTTCAACATAAAAACCTCCCTCTAAGGGCATAGTCTAACAAACCCATTAGAGAGAGGTCAAGTGATTGAATCACCTTCTATTATCCATCAAAAATGTATCAATTACTGCCATTGCCTTGATTTCATCAAACCACCCCTCACCCTCATCAACATGAGGATAAAGTCTCATGAGTGCTTCTAGTGCTACAGGGGATAAATGTCTAATGGTTTCCACGGCATCACAGGTTCGTACAGCAATTAGCTTGTGATCCCGATCCTTTCTTATAAACACGCCAATCACTTTAATTTCTAAAAAATCACCTAGCTCGTATTCCTCCTCTGAAATCAAAATAACATCCAGATGTTCATCTGGTGGTGTTCCTGATTCAACCAGCCAGCCATAGGGATAAGGAAAGTTTCTAGCAAAAAACAAACTCAGAACATCGGTTTCAATGAAGCGTTTAGAATCCGGGTCATACTTGATTCTATATTGATAGTTTTGTGTTTGTTCAATCATCATATGTAACATAATTCACCTCTTTGTTAAGTAATATAAAACTATATAATGTGCACGCTTGTCAAGA
>DJWQ01000130.1 GCA_002441045.1 Firmicutes bacterium UBA6226
TGATTGCGAAATGAAGTGCCTTGTGCTACAATAAAAAAGCTGGAACGCATTCGAAAGGAGGCATGTTATGGCCGAACTAAAGCTAATTGCACAAAATAAAAAAGCCTGGCATGACTACTTCATCGAGGAGACGTATGAAGCCGGTATAGAGCTTTTTGGAACAGAAGTTAAGTCGATCCGTAATGGAAAGGCGAGTATTAAGGAATCTTATGCGGAGATTAAAAACGGAGAGGTGTACATACTGGGTATGAACGTAACCCCTTATGATTTTGGTAACCGCTATAATCAAGATCCCATTAGAGTACGTAAGCTTTTGCTTCATAGGCGAGAGATCGCAAAGCTCCTAGGCTATACCACACGTGAAGGCTACACACTTGTACCTTTGAAGGTATACATTAATCAGCGTGGTCTGATCAAGGTTGAAATCGCAGTTGCCAAAGGTAAAAAGCTTTATGACAAGCGCGATACTTTAGCNNCATGGGGATGTACTGGTTTCGACAGGGATGATGAGCTTTTATAAGCGAGCCGAGTTTCCTGACCTGGGGTACTCGTTAAAGAACTGGGTCATTAAACACAAACGCAAACGAAAATTTTGCATTAGCTGCTTAATTGCAGCGTCACCTTTAGGCCTTATCTCAGCCGCCTAGAGCCTGACCAACCCCTGCTGAGGTCCCTTTCCCTGACACTTTTCTAGTCTTGGAATAGCGGTACGATAGAAATAGCCACATCACTTGAGCGTCGTTACTCGTGAGGTGTGGCGAACCCCTAATTAACGACTGCGCTCGGAGAAAGTGAAAGTAAGTTGTTTTTGGACGAGGGTTCGACTCCCTCCATCTCCACCATTCTTATGCACGTCCAAAAAAGGACGTGTATTTGTCTTTTTTGAAATGTAATAGGCGTAGCTATCGGCCACGTTTTTCCCCAAAATTTCGTCGAGTTTGTATTCGATGCTGACGTCATCGTTGGTGACAGTGACCTTTTCAACAAATGCTTCGATAATAGCCTTGAGTTCTAGTTCTTCCTCTTTCTTTTGAGAGGTGATGATTTTTTGCTTGAACTTGTTAAAGGTCTTCGTTAGATCTTCATCCGTCAATTTTGTGTCGGTCTTGATATTTTTCAAGTCGCTTATGATGTTTTCGATGTTGGCGATGGTCCTTTCTGTTTCCTTAAGTTTATCAACTACCAGTTGGGAGGGATTGCCTGCCATGATAAAGGACAGCAGGTTATTCGCTTCTTTTTTTGCGGCATTGAGTTGTTGCTCATAGTTCAGGATGTCTTTGCTGGTGTCAGACTTTGAATCTGTGATGAAGTCATTATAAGCTTCTGTAATACTGGTGGCGTTCGTGGTATTTAGTACCGATTTGTTACGACCGGCTTTGCGACTAGTACCTACCATAGTGTGACCACAGTAGCCACAGATGATTTTGCCACTTAATAAATAAGTGTGTTTGGTGCGGTGCTTAGCGCCTATGCGATGATTTTCCTTGATTCTTATCTGGACAGCTTCCCAAAGTTCTTCACTTATAATCCGAGGCATTCCATCTTCTTTTCGAATGACTTGATCATCACTTTTACTTTTCCAGTTGTTCCTGACGCCAGCGATTTTTTTCTCACAGCGGTTAAAGATATAGATGCCTCTATATTTCTCATTTCTGATGATGGTGGCAATGCTATTTTTGTTGAAAGTATTGCCATTCTTAGTTCTAAACTCAAGGCGCGACAATTCATTCAAGATGGTGTTATAGCCAGCGCCGCTGGCGTACATCTCAAATATCAACTTCACAGCAGAAGCTCCATGTTCATTGATTAAGTATTCTTGCTGTTTTGAATCGTAGTCATAGCCGATGGGTGGTTTACCACCTGTATGGAGTCCCTTTAACGCATTTTGAATTAAACCGTTGCGAACGTTTCGCGCAAGGTTTTCCACATAGTAGACATCCATGGAATCAATCATACTCTCGAGGAGCTGCCCTTCAGGATCGTCGGTGATATGTTCAAGTGCGGATACCAATCTAACGCCGTTTTGATTGAGCTTTCTCTTGTAAAATATCTTGTCATATTTGTCTCGGCTAAAACGGTCAAATTTGTATACCAACACCGTATCAAAGAGATGTTTTTGAGCATCGCCAATCATTTGTTGAAAAGCAGGGCGGTTGTCGTTTGTAGCTGTATAGGCAGAATCTGAATAGATGTTATAAATCAGATAACCATGCTTTTTACAGTACTCCTCGCAAATTCTAATTTGAGATTCGATACTTTCTTCTCTTTGATTATCAGAACTATATCTTGCATATATGGCGACTTTTTTTATATTCATAATCGTTCTCCTTACATGAGCCACCCATCAGGCCGTGTGTTAATGCTGTTGTTCTTGAGATTTTTTCTTGGGATTGAGATTTTTAAATATCAATTCCAACGTTGCATTCTGCTGATTCTTAGACAGTTGCTCAAATGGGATGCTCATTTTTGATTGGTTATCCTCTGTGGTTTCATACAAATTTTTACGACTCACATTAATTTTCATAGATCCTCCAATTTTCATTTGAAGGAAACGAGCTCATTTCCGGTTGGTTAGCTAATCCAACGGTGCACAGTAGAAACATTTACTGTACATATCAGGCCCTCTGAAAGTGATTCAGAAGGTCTGATATTGACAGAGAAGGATTCGACAAAAGGGTATCACATCACTTAAAGTGAATGCAATGTTGTGAAAGATTTCTAGACAAGTGCTGGTGGACACTCTCATAGGACTTTTCCTCCCCCCATGCTAATGGCAGGCCGTTCTCACTTTAATGACCAAACGGAAGTATCATAATCTGACACATAAGGTCGTGGCCCATTGAACTACCAAATTCAACTGACAATCAGGTCAAATCGCTCGCATTATTTGTGGTCGTGGCGTACTGACTGTCCGGCTTTTCCTTGCGGTTTATGCATCAAACGTATCCAGAAATCTACTATTCAATTTTCAAAGGTCGTTTTAAGAAAAAAAGGTCTTCTTAATAACCATGACAAAAATGGATTGGATTTGAACCCTGAAAAGCAAAATATTTATTAATTGACGGTTGTGCTAAAAATGAATATTATGTTAGTCAGCTAATTATTCAATAATTGATACAGAACTGGACATTTTTGAACGTATATAATATAATAAATACGAACAAGAATGTCTTTTGTGAGAGGTGATTCTATGAAGCAAAAAGAAATCGTAATGCAATTGCTAAAAGAAAAAAACGGATTGATCACTTCAGGTGAAGCGAGAGAAGCTGGTGTTTCTTATAAAACAATTCAGAGATTACATTTAACTGGCGACCTCGAAAAACTGGAGTATGGATTGTATATGGATCCCAATCAAATGGAAGATGAATACTATATTGCTCAGCACAGGTGCAAAGAAGGTGTATTTTCTCACGAGACAGCGCTTTACTTTCATAATTTATCTGATCGCACACCAATCACTTTGATGATGACTATTCCATCAGGTTACAATACAAGGCTCTTAGTAGAAAGGGATAAATACAAGTTTTTTTACATCGATGCTTCATTGCATAAACTCGGTAAAATTGAAGTAGAAACACCTTTTGGACACGTCGTGGCTACTTATGATAAAGAGAGAACCATTTGTGATTGCATTAGAAAGAAAGATCAACTGGATACTGATATGGTCAAAGAGGCCATTAAAAGATACATGCAAACCCCAGGAGCTGAATTCGCAAAGTTGATTGAATATGCCGAAATCTTTAAAATTAAAGAATTGGTAAGAAACTACTTGGAGGTGTTGACATGAAAATAACGAGTCCCAGACAACTAAAAGATTGGATTAATAACCTGGCAAAAGAAAAGAAAGTCACAGCAAATCATTTGCTTCAAAACTTCATGATGGAAAGACTTCTTGAAAGAATTTCTGTTTCTGAGTATAGAGACAATTTTATTCTCAAGGGTGGTTTCTTAATATCGTCGATGATTGGTACTGACATGAGAAGCACGCTGGATATGGATACGACCATAAAAGGCATAGAAGTAAATCGTATTGAGATTGAAAGAATAATCACTGAAATTTTAACGATTGATTTAGATGATAATCTGCAGTTCAAACTTATTGATATCAAGAATATTCATGATGTCAATGATTATGATGATTTTAGGATTTCATTGGAAGCGCAATTTTATACCATAAAAGTGAAAATGAAAATTGATATAACCACGGGTGATCAGATTATTCCAAGGGAAATTGTATATTCTTTTAAATTAATGTTTGAAGACCGTAGCATACCTGTAAAAGCATATAATTTGAATACTATTCTTGCAGAAAAAATAGAATCTATTCTTGCGAGAAATGTAGCAAACACGAGAGCAAGAGATTTTTATGATATATTTGTTCTCCATAGACTTAGAAGTGAAGAAATAAAATATGAAGATTTGAGAAATGCAATATATAAAAAGGCTGAAGAGCGCAACACAGAGATGTACGTAGAAAAATGGGAACAATACTTGAGTCAAATTGAGGAGAGCGCATATTTAGAAGAAATCTGGATCGCATACACGAAAAAATTCAAATATGCTGAGGGCATTAATTTTCATGAAACAACTATGATTATTCGAGAGATATTCCAAACGGCCAGTAATTGAATTAAAAGGGGGCAATCGGGAAAATACC
>DJWQ01000083.1 GCA_002441045.1 Firmicutes bacterium UBA6226
GCGAATTGTCGAACTATTTGAACAATTAAAAAATAATTCCAAGCACGCAAATTTTTTTTAACGTCAACGATTTTTCTTTGATATAGACCTTTAGGTTTATATAGAGCAGCAATGAAATCTTAGGATTTCAAGTTTAGCATTAGTAGAAGGAGGATTATTAAATGAAGAAGTCGTTAGTATTACTGCTTTGTCTAGTAATGGTAGCTTCAGCTTTCTTAGCTGGATGTAGCCCTAAAGAAGACAACACAGTAACAGAGACAACTGCAGCAGGAGAAGCTACAACTGCAACTGCAGGAGAAGCTACTACTGAACCAAGTGGTACTTTAATCGTTGGTATCACAGAAGCATCGGGTAACTTTAACCCACTTTATTATTCATCTGCTTATGATGGATATGTAGTAGACATGGTATTTGAAGGTCTAGTTAAGAGAAACTTTGATGGTGAATATGAAGGCAATGTTGCTGATAGCTGGGAATACTCAGAAGATGGCAAATCAATCACTTTCAATATGAAAAAAGATCTTGTTTTCTCTGATGGACAACCATTAACAGCTCAAGACGTTGTATTTACTTACTTAGTTCTTGCTGACCCATCTTACACTGGCCGCTATAGCTCAGCTGTAAAAGATATGGTTGGATATGATGAGTACTATGCTGGAGAGTCAGACACTTTTGCAGGTGTTGAAGCATTAGATGATTACACAGTAAGATTCAATTTCAAAGAAGCACTTCGTGTTAACTTTGAAAATTGTACTTATGCAATCTTACCTCAGCATTACTATGGTAAAGACTTTACTCCAGGCAATACTGCTTCTGTAGAAGCAATTACAACTGATGCAATGGGTTCTGGACCATATGTGATTTCTCAATTTAAAGAAAAAGAGTTAGTATACCTTGAAAGAAACCCTCTTTATGTTGGCGAAGGCTATATGATTAAAGAAGTTATTCTTAAATTCGTAGATCAAACTACTGATATCGTTGAATTAACAAGCGGTGGTGTAGATTTATTAGCTGGCGTTATCGATCCTAAGAAAATTTCTGAAGCTAGAAACGCTGGTTTTGCATTAAATCAATACAACAGAAGTGGTTATGGCTATATCAAAACAAATAATGAATATGGTCCAACTGCTGATGCAAAAGTACGTCAAGCACTTTACTATTCATTCAACGTTAAAGAGTTCGTAAACAGCTACTACTATGATGCAGACACAGATCAAGTTCTTGCTGTTACTCAATATCACCCATTCTCTCAAATTTCTTGGGCGATTGATGATAACCTTGTAAACTCAATGGTTCAATATGACTTTGACCTTGAAAAAGCGAAATCTTTACTTGATGAAGCTGGTTGGAAAGTTGGCGCATCAGGATTCAGAGAAAAAGATGGACAAGTATTAGAACTTAAAATCGCTGCTATGCCTGATCATGACATCTTAGCAACTCTTATCCCAATGTGGGAAAGAGACTGGGGTCAAGGCTTAAACATCAAGTTAACTGTTGCATATCTTGAATTTAATACAATTCTTGACTATGTCATCTACAACTCAGATGCAAACGTTGAAAACTGGAGCTTATTCTTCCTTGCAACTACAATTACAACTCCAGATCCACATACGCTTTACACTTCATTCCACTCAGACTACATCGGAAGCGGTATGGATAACACAAGCCGTTACAGCAATCCTGAAGTAGACAGATTGTTAGACGAAGGTAAAGCAATCATGGATATCGAAGAAGCGAAACCAGTTTATCAACAAATTGCTAAAATCCTAAGTGAAGATGCTGTTATGATGCCAGTTTATGCAAACATCTATTTTGATGTATATGCACCTAAATTGGTAGATTTCAAAACAAGTTCTTTATATAACTGGGTTGCAGCTCTTAAAGATGCTAAAATCGTAGAATAATTTAGATTTTAATCAAATGATAGGCGGTCGTCTTGACCGCCTTTATCATAATAGAAAAGAGAGTGCTTAAGGAGTGAAGGGATGCTAAAGTATATTGCTAGGAGATTGTTACACTTAATCCCAGTGCTTTTGATCATTACGATTATATTATTCGCAATGCTTCAAATCATGCCTGGGGATCCTGTTAATGCGTATTTGGGGATTGGATCTAACGCAACAGTTGAGCAACAACAACAAATTAGAGAGTTATTAGGACTTGACGAACCACTACCAGTACAATATTTCAACTGGTTAAAGAGAAGTTTATCTGGTGACTTTGGAACTTCATATAAGTTCAGAAAACCAGTAGCAGATGTAATAGGGAAATATATTTGGAACTCATTCTACTTAAATGTCGTTGCAATGATATTCGCATTTTTAATCGCGATACCAGTAGGTATCAAATCAGCAGTTAAAAAGTACGGCTTCTTTGATAACTTCTGGACGGTGTTCTCACTAACCGGTGTATCGATGCCATCGTTTTTCTTTGCACTTATACTCATATTTTTCGTAGCGATCCCATCAAAGTGGTTGCCACTAAACGGGATGCGAACCACCATTTACCTTGCAAAGGGTTATGATAGTTTTGGACAGGAAGTACTAGATGTACTTAAACATATGATCTTACCAGTAACAGTAGTTACTATTTCGTCTCTTGCAAGCTTAACACGTTATGTAAGAAACTCTGTAATCGAAGTCATCAATCAAGACTATATCAGAACAGCAAGATCAAAAGGTCTTTCTGAGAAAGTCGTTATTTATAAACATGCATTTAGAAATGCAC
>DJWQ01000149.1 GCA_002441045.1 Firmicutes bacterium UBA6226
AAAATCCTTGAGGATTATTATCATCATGTGTACCTGCATAATTAATCCCAACTACTTTTAGATCAAAGTTTAGAAGCATTCCTCCACTAGAGCCACTATTTGTCTCAGCAGAGTGAATTACTGACAAGAATTCATTTGTTTTTACTTCACCATATCTATCAGTCGTTTTTGTTTTGTTGTACTTAATTACACTACCTATTGAAACAACGTTTCTCTCTCCAAGTGGATTTCCTATTGCGATGATGTTAATACCTACTTCTATCTCACCATAAACTATCTCTAAAACAGTTAACACTGTTTCATTTTTACTAAAAACAATAATTGCTAAATCAAGCTCATAATTCATGCTACCTTCATAAATAAAAGCACTATACTTATTTTCAAAATAATCCACTACCTCAATAATCTGATACTTATAGTCCTTGTGTTTATCAACTACATGATAATTAGTGATTGCGTAATAATAATTTTCTGTTTCATAAAAAATTACTCCACTACCGCTGTAGATATTTTTAGTAGAGAAAATCCATTCATTGTCAAACGAAATGTTGTTAATTAGGATATTTCCCTTTTTAGATTTCAATAACTCAGTTTCATCAATACTTTCAAAATCTTCAATGATTGAGGGTACATAGGGTTTAAAGGTAATATCATTTATTTGATATTCATCCAATGAAGGTGCTTGAAAGTCGAAATCATAATTTGATTTACACCCTTGTAAAATAAATATATTTAAAATTAAGATGAGAATCAGATATAGTTTTTTCAAAATATTGTCCTCCAAGTTTGCTTTAAGTAATAAGACAAACTATAAAACAATTTTTACGAAGTTTGGTAAATTCCACTCAGTCTGAAACGGATTTGATGAACCGTTATTTTCTTCAAGCACTGAACAGGAATTAATCTCGTTAATAAAGCTTTGTTTAATGCTTTTTTCTAGGTGATTGGCTAGATTTGTAAGATTCGCGTGTAATGAACCACTAATGCGCCCTTCTATATTACATTCTTTGAAATCCAAATAATTTAACAGGAATCGATTATGACTAACTGCATTACGTAGCTCAGCTAAAGCTTTTAAATTCTTTGATTCAAATAATGTATCTGGGAAAATAGAATGAATGTCTTCTTCAGAAAGATCCATTACTTGTGCTATAAGATCAGAAAATAATGTCTTATCTAGTGCTTTATACAATTCTATCTCACTTTTAAGTGTTTTAGCAATTTTTGGTGTTATTTTCAATTGATCCATTTCATCTGAGTATTTATTATCTATAAAAGCTCTTACCTTTTCTTCTATTAAACCGATATACTTATAAAGAACTTTTCGGATACGTTTATCGTAGCGATAAGTGGTTGCAATTTCACAATATTTGATTTTTGAAGCCGTATAACTACTCAAATACGAATATATTGAATGATGCAGATTAACACCCTTCAAATTCAAATAGTGCTTAGCTTTATCTATTTCTTCTAGTTTAATATCGATAATTTCAATAAACTCATGTGCTTTCATAGATACGCCTTATTGAAAATACTCATTCAGTGTTTCTAAGAAAACTGAAAATGATGGTATCTCTTCATTTCTAGTTAAGTGCAGATTTTTATTATGCAAGTATCTTACTTTGAAGTCTTCCCAGTAACCTTCATCTTTGATTCTTTTGAACTTAGCACTGTAATTTTTTGTCTTTCTGACTTCATTCCACAAATATCTACCAGAAGTCTTTTCATAAATCAATTTGTAAAGATTACCATTATTTCCTTCTATCATTATTGCTACATCAAAAGAAAATTCAAGTTTTCCACCTAACACTAATTTAGATGTTATAACAGACGTTGAATTGCTAGCATATTTAAAACTAAGTTCGGGATTGACCTCATTAAATGCATTTATCAATATGTTCTTTATCTTCTCAGGATAAGAACTCAGTTCCTGTTTATCTTTTTTTAGAATAAAGTTATAATCCAAATCAAAAGGACCTCTTTCACCATTTCGAGTGATTAATCTTTTTTCACCACTTCCAATAAGTCGATATTCAAAAGTAAAATATTCTTTGACACTCTTTTGTACATTAAGAATAATATCTTCACATGCTTTCGCAAGTGAGTCTCTTTCTTCTTTTGAAACATATTTATACATATCAATACATCTCCTTTACATTTGATTTTGGTTTCCAATAATGTCCTTGATAGATTTTGGTAGGATTGTTTTTACACCGAAGAATTCAAAAATCTTATGATGTGTAAATCCAATCACATCAATCTCAATCAACTGATTTAAGTAATCAAAATCATCTACTTCATTATTCTTTCCTGAAGGCCGAATATAGTTCAATGTTTCATATTCCCATTTGTCTAGAGTATCTTTTGATTCCATGGACTTGTTTCTAATACAGTAACCTTGGTAAGCGTGTCTTGTTTCATGAAAAGCTGTCACGATTACCTCAATCCAAGGTGATTTCCCAACCAATTCTTCATAAAATATGATTTCATCAGATTCAAATACATACATTCCAGTAATCTCTCTATTTGAAACTTCTTCCGGATTAAAGAAACTGATATGCGGTTCTGGTATGTTTAAAATCTTAGCTACAATCTTGACACCACTAATTGCTACTTCATAATTATTCATTTTGCTATCCAACTCTCAAATGTTTTTAATTTTCACATATCATTTTAATTGTATTATTAATCACTAATTTTTTTGAAAAAGCTAAGCATGCTCCTTCTATTGCTCCACCAATAATTGTTGGAATAATAAAGAAAAGTATAATCCACACTAAAGCTGGCAATGGAACAGATAAAGATTTAAGTGGTTCATAAAACTCATTAAGTATTGGAAATAGAAAAATAGCACTGAATAGCTCTCCAATAATAAATGCTATTAAAATAAATAAACCTGTATTCAATATTCATTCCCCCTCACCGTCAACATGTATAATTTAATTATAACATCACACTTAATAGAATAAAAATAAAAAATGACCACACCTGATTGAAAAATAAGGTATGGTCATATACTATTTTTTAAGTTGTTCTTGAATAATTTTCTCAGCTGCAGATAAAGTTGCTCTACCCTGCATCTTATTGCGAAAGAAATGTAGTCATCAATGATGGCTTCTATCTTGGATTGATTGGTCTCGACAAACTCAACTGCTTTCTCTGTTGAACCTGTCAAATTGCTCACCCACTAGCTTAATCTTGAAACAACAGCGAGTTTCTTATCATCCCCCATTAAATATGCTTCACCTTTTTCCTTGGCAAGCCTATTCTTTTCTTCCACAATCATGATGAATTCTTTGATGGTTTTTTGAACACTTTCATCAAAGACAACTTCTTTTGCTTTGGTAACGAGTTCAGAAACATTCTCCGCAGTGTTCTTGAGGTCTTGTTTCACCTCTTTAATCACATCACTCAGCGATTGATCCTTACCCATCTTAGATGTCACATAGAGAGCTAGTAACAATAGCGACGCTATTAGTAATACGATTTCAAGTGTTGTCATTATCTCTTCCTCCTAGGCGTTTATAGATATTAACTTGTGAGCTTACAATCTTAATACATGATGTTCAAGAACATTGAAATCTTTCTTTAATGATTTGATATCCTGTGCTTGCATCTCTAAGAGATTAAGCATCTTTATGTTTAGTTTCTCAATCGTCTGCAGATTGGTCAGAATCTCATCGTTATTCGTTTTATTCTTTTGTTCCTGACAATTGAACTTCTTGATAGTCGCCATTATTACAACCACCATGGTTACAATCCAATACAACAGATTTTCCATTCTAAATAGACTGAGGATGCTTTCCCAGTTCATGGTTAATCACTCTCGATGATTCTGATTTTTATCTCCAATTCTGAACATGCTAAATTCCTCCTAATGTTAATAATATATATCACTCAAAAGAGAGATAATATCAAGAAAAAAAAGCCACCTAAGTGACTTAATATTTTTTGGTGGTGGTGAAAGGCATGACCCTCTCGACTCTGAAGCAACAAGAACTGGTTTAAAACATTACAACTTTATTGATACTAAATTCTTGGACCCCACCAACAAAGCCGTCCACCTCAAACTAAGTTCTACCATAATTTCGACCTCCATTGATTGAATGCTTATTCTTATGGTGAGGCTTAGGAACATAGCCACCGCAAATGTTGCGATGTATTGCCAGCCTTGCTTCATATTAATTTTATCACAAAGATTGGCAATTTTTACACAAATTTAGATTTTCAAAATTATTGCCTTCCATTTTTTAATTGCCACCCTGTACGGTACCCATATTGTATCAAATTAGTATGACTGGGGGGATATAAAAGCATTCACCTATCAACTAAGTGAATGCTATTTATCAAAAAATATTAGTTAAAAACTACCGAAACGCCAAGTTGACTCACAACATTATCAATTTTAACTGTTAAACTTGTTGTCCCATCACCTGCGAAATTAATACCTACTAAGCCATAATTAACACTTCGTGGATAGTATCTAACAAGAGGTCCACCACTGTCTCCACCTTCGAGTACTATTGAAGTTTCGATTAAATCATAGAAGTATTCACCAGAAATAGTTTCAGCTGTATCAACACTTAGTACTTGACCATATTGATAATTAGTTGTCACTCCATGAGATTTGACATTTGAACCTTCAACAACGTAGTCCAACCATTTAATGTAATAAGTACCACTTGATTGTCCAACTTGATGAATTTCGTTTGATACTCCCCATGCGTTTTGATCACTGAATGGTACAAATGCTGCATCAACTGTTCCACCGAAAATTGAAATGTTTGCTTTCCCAATAAAAACATTACTGTTAGTGAACATTGAGTAATCAGAAGGTGCAACATGCGAGTTCGTGACGATACCATTTAAACCGTTTCTAGTTGCATTAAACCCAACAGTCCCATACCATTGATCAAACCATATAAAGAGAATTTTCTTTCTGTACTTAATCTTGTCTGCTGAATAAACATAAGATAATAATTTTCTTTCTTCTTTAATTGAAATTTCAATCATATTTGAAGCGTAATCCTTATAAGTCAAATCGAGAAATGCAATGACTTCGAATGCTAATTGAGAATCATTTACGGTTACTTTAAGTTTGTTTTCTGATTGATCTATCGATATAGCAGAAATTTTCAACTCAGTAACTTTTAGTAAATAGTCCCTCATTAACTTCAATTCGATCAGAGAAAAAGCCTTTTCTTCAACAATATAACTATTTGCATTTACTCCAGCCTGTCCAAATGCTCCTGATAAGTTTTTACTAATTCATCAAACGATAGCTTACTTGATATTTTAAGTCCTAAAACAATATCGTTTGATTCATTTAAGTATATGCCAGCATAGCTATTAATCAAATAATCATTATCGCTACCCTGCCAAGTTGCTATATGATTATTGATCGTTAACGCTATGTCGGTATTCTCATAATTCTTAATTTCAGATAACTCATTTTCATTGTATGAATCTTTTGAACCACTTGCATTAATCACTGAGGCATTAAAAATGAAAAGCAATAATGCCAATAAAACTAAAATAATTTTCTTATTCATTATTTACTCCTTCTCCTTTGTGTTTAGACATAAACTTCAAATTTATATCACGAAATATCACAACTACAGTGGGAAGCCAGTCAAAACCAAATTATACTTTATAAAAATAAGTCGATTAATTCTTTGGTTCTTTTCCATTCAAACTTACAGTTTGCTAAAAAACTCACCCCTTCCTTTGTAATAGAGTAGTACTTTTTTTTTGGCAGATTATCATTTTTCACCCAATATGATGTGATATATCCAAATTTCTCTAATCGTTGAAATGTTGTATATAGTGTCGCTTCATTAAATACAAGACTATGATTAGTTCTGGTTTCAATTATCTTGTTTATTTTATACCCGTATAAATCTTCATTAGAAAGTATAGAAAGAATTATCTTCTCTGTATAACCTCTTAATGTATCACCAAAAATCACATTCTTGTTATCGCTCATAGACTATTCTTTCAATAACTCCTAAGAACTTGGTATGCATTAATGAGTACATAAACCCAATAATTGTAACAATAAGTGGTATAAGAAGGCTAGTCCTGTTTTCGGATAAAAATAATAACAATATTTGAGATAATACTAAACTTAATATTACAAAACCGTATAATGAAAACCAAAATTTGAGTGAGAAGTTTTTAGTGCACAGTAAATATATTCCAACCGTAAAACTTCCCATAAATGCAATATAAATAGGTGTCATAGCTTGATAAAATCTGCCTTCGAGAAGATAAACCCAAAAGTGTGTAGAATCAATTAAGACTAAGTCACCTTGAAAATCAATACTTGGAATCAACTCATATACTTGTACGTTGCTGATCAAAATCAAAGCAAAAACGAAAATCAAAGTTAAAAATATAGATATGGTTCGACCAAATGAATATGTGGTTTTCTTAATTTGCTCTGACATAATTTTCGATTTAGGTTTGTTAATGCTCATCTTTGACATTTGATCATTTGACAGCAATTTTCTTTTTATAATAATTAGTGATAAAGGATAACCAATAACAAGTGATCCTATTAGCATAATAAATATAAATATTATTATTACGAACCATAATGGTGATACTTTAGTTAACCAATCAATTATACTAATACTTTTAATATCTAGTAATAACCTGAAAAGTAAATCCCAAACAATTATTGTAAAGGAAAAAATCAATAGACCCATACAATAACGTAACAGGTCGATTATTAATTTTGATCTTACATGTTTTGATTCCTCAGGTTCAACATTATCCTTCTGTCTATCATTTTCTTCCAACTTTGAAAGTTCAAATGTGAAATATATGAAAGCGAATGTAAGAAGAATATACCCCAATGGACTAAAGAAAAACATAAATATTGTACCAGTTAATACCACTACAGACAAAATCAAAAGATTTTTTTTATACCAACGCAATGGATTGTTCGTGATATCATTTAGCATTGATATAGCAAAACTACCAGTTAGCGAAATGGTTTCTTTATAGGCTTCCTCTTCACTCAACCCAGACGCAATAAGTTCGAGGTAACGTTCAGTTAGGTTTGATGTTATCTCATCAACAACTTCTTTTCTATTACTAAAACTGTATTGTTTAATCTCGTTATCTACAAATAATCTAATCCTGTTTTGCATATAATACCTCCACAATTTACTCGGCATTTACCTAGCCTGCCTATGTAGATTATATATTGAATTATAATTGATGTCAATAATTACTATTGCTTTTTTTATTTAACCAAATTTCCATCATTATCAAATCTAACTTCTTTACTGAAACGTTTATGTTCTTTGTTGTGACACTCCCTACAAAGTAATTCCAAGTTATCTTGATTTAAACTTATAGATGCATCATATACATTATCAATTGAGAGTCTATCTTTATGATGAACTTCAATGCCGATTGATCCACAACGCTCACAAAGTCCATTCACTGTCATAATCTTTAACTCACGAGCAGCTCGCCATGAATCAGATTTATAGAAGTTATGCAGAACCTTTGGCTTTTTCATATGCACCCTTAAGTTCAGCTGCTTTTGCTTCTACATGTTCCCAGCGAACAGGTAAATCTTCTCTACCCATATGTCCGTACTTTGCTAACTCTTGGAACTTAACATTCTCGAACTCTAACTCTTTACGAATGTTTGCAGGTGTGAAATCAAAATGTTTATTCACCAACTCTAGTAATTGATCATCCGATAGTTTACCAGTTCCAAAGGTATCGATTGATACAGCTACTGGATTGGCTACTCCAATGGAATAGGACACACAGACTTCGCACGTGTCGGCCAATTCTGCCTCCACAAGGGCTTTTGCTACGAATCTGGCATAATAACTCGCACTGCGATCAACCTTGCTTACGTCCTTGCCAGAAAAGGCTCCACCACCATGCTTAGCGTAACCGCCATACGTATCAACAATAATCTTTCTACCCGTTAATCCAGAATCTCCATAAGGTCCACCAATGACGAATGCACCTGTTGGATTAATTAGTATATTGATTTCAGTTAGGTCTTTACCAATTAATGGCTTAAGTACTTCTTCAATGATTATTTCCTTTGCTAATGACAATGAAGCTTCAGGTCTTGTTTGAGCAGAAACGATAATTGTATCGTATGCAAATGGTTGTCCGTCAACATATCTTACAGATACTTGACATTTACCATCTGGACCAAAGATATGATTATACTTAGCTTTTCTCAGTGAATCTATTTCTTTGGATATTTCATGAGCAACCATAATAGGTAGTGGCATGAGTTCTGGTGTTTCACTACATGCAAAACCATACATCATGCCCTGATCACCTGCACCTTGTTGATGATCTATCGTTTCATTTACACCTAAAGCAATGTCTGGTGATTGTTTGGATATTTTTTCAAGTACGCAGAACTCATCTGTATATCCGATATCCTTAAGTACTTGTTTTGCTATTTCAGAATATTGAACTGAAGCTGTAGTTGTTACCTCACCAAAGATAACTACTAAGTCATCCTTGATTGCTGTTTCTACTGCCACTCGTGCAGATTGGTCTTGTTCCAGGATTGCATCTAAGACTGCATCACTGATTTGGTCACAGATTTTATCCGGATGTCCACTGAATACAGACTCGCTTGTAATGATTTTCATATTGTCCTCTTTCTAGCAACAAAAAGGAAGCTGATGAGCTTCACTAGATTGCTTTGAATGTTATTTGTTATTTTAGTGCTGCTTTTGGTAAGTAAGCTGTATATCTAGCATAATGATATCCTTCGCTTTCAACTAGGATACCAAAATCGTGTGAATCGGATGTTACATAGATACAGTGGAATACTTCATCTTGGACACAATACATGTGTTCAAGATTCTCCTTAATAAAATCGTAGTCATTCAACGGATCCTTGATGAAGCATTCGAATAGGTCTTTATCGATGATGATTTGTTTTTCGATGACGAATTCATCATGTGGAATGAGTTCTGTTGATGTTGCTTTTCGTATAAAATTTGTTTTCATGTTTTTATCCTTTAGTCAATCTTCCATGCAGTATAGACACTTCTATATGTGCAATCCCAAGTATCCATGATAACGCCATCTTTACATACTGTAACATGGCCAGTCATCTTGAGAATATATGTCCCGCGCGTATAGAGACCGGTAAAAGTGGAACCCTTCAATCGCGGTTCACCTTTGACTGCTTTGAATATGAGTCTAGGTTTTCCTTCGAAATATTTGTATAAGAACTCAGTGTCTTTGTAGCTCTTAAAATTCCAATCTCGCTTGAGTTGATTCAGTTCACGTCTGCATTCCATATAATCTTTGTTTAAGGCAGTGCTAACTGCTCTCACTACACAATCGGTTGTTTTGATACCTTTAGGATGCGCATTGTATTCTATAAACATTACTTTGCCCATCCTTTGTTGAACCATTTCACTAGTTCTCTTGATGAGTCTGTTTGAAAGACTGGTTTTTCAAATCCATCAAGTCTTTCGAATACTGTGTATCTTGAATCGTTCCACACACAATCGATTTGAACCACGAAGAGGTTATTGTTGTTTTCAATGTCCGCAATTCTAAAATCATCATAAAGTGGACCGTTGAGTGGGCAATTGTTCTTGAACCAGCCATAACTAGTTTCAAGGTCTACCTTCCCACCTGTTTTGATTTGCTTGATGATGTTTCCCATCTTCTTTGTTTTGTTTGCTAGACTTGAATCTCTGCAAAACCAATCGAACCATCCAGCTTCGATTTGAGCTTTGGTATCAGGCTTATCAAATTCACCTGTGTTAAATCTTTGAATCCATTCTGATAACTTGATTTGTTTATCCATTTTGTGACCTACTTTCTACCTTTTGGTATGTATATATATCACTCTAAAGACCTTTTATATCAAGTCATTTCGACGCTAAATCTTCACTATAGTGATAAGTTTTGAAAGTCATCAATCGTGTTGAGTGATGTCTTCTTACCTTTACGGATCAGATAGCAATTGTCACTTGATCCTTTATGTCTGATGTATCTTTTCACAATAACATCAACAAATCTTTCATCTAGCTCCATCAAGTATGCCTTTCTTTGAAGTTGATCAGATGCAATCATCGTTGATCCAGAGCCACCAAACAAATCTAATACATTCTCATCGACTCTAGATGAGTTCGCTATTGCTCTACCACAAAGTTCTAGTGGTTTCATGGTCGGATGGTCATCATTCCGCTTTGGTTTGTTGTATTCCCAGATAGTATCTTGTGTGCGGTCATCAATAAAGTAATGTGCTGCACCTTCTTTCCATCCATAAAGAATAGGTTCATGTCGCCAGTGATAATCTTGTCTGCCTAGAACAAGTGCATTCTTAACCCAAACTAGACATTCAGCTAGTTTGAATCCTGCATTCTTATAAGCTGTTCGAAAGTTGATACCTTCAGTATCTGCATGACAGACATAGATAGCACCGCCTTCTTTGGTTGCTTCAAACATGTTTGTAAAAGCATCCAATAAAAAAAGATAGAAGCTGTTGTCTTCCATCTTGTCATTCTTAATCTTTCCAGCTGTTCCTTCATAGTCAACATTGTATGGTGGATCTGTGAAGATCATATCAATCTTTTGTCCATCAAGGAGTTTGTGAACATCATGTTTCTTAGTGGAATCACCGCACATGACTTTATGATTACCTAAATGGTAGATATCACCAAGTTCAGAATATGGTGTGTCACTGATTTCATCTGATGGGTCAAAGTCATCATCACTTGCATTATCTGGTACATCTGAATGTAGTTCCTCAAATCCGAATTGAAGCATATCCATATCGATATCTTCGAGTTCTTCTTCAAGCTTGCTGAAGTCCCATGTTGCAAGCTCTGCTGTCTTGTTATCTGCCAAACGAAAGGCCTTAATTTGCCCTTCTGTGAGGTCATCAGCAACAATGCAAGGAATACTTACTAATCCAAGTTTAAGGCTTGCTTTGAGCCTAGTGTGGCCAGCAATGATTACCAGATCCTTGGTGATCACAATCGGAACCTTGAATCCAAACTCTTTGATACTATTGGCTACAGCATCAACTGCTGCATCATTATTTCTTGGGTTGTTTTCGTATATTGACAACTCCGAGGGTTTCTTCATCACTATGTTCATTAATCCAGGTTTCCTCGCCTTTTTCTATGCGTTTGAGCATGATATCTATTTCTTCTTTACGTTCGTTGAACTCACGTCCGAATTTGATAATTAATAAGTATTTGAGTGCATTAAAATCGGGGAGTGATTTCTTCTTGGTTTTCACAAGACGTTTTTTCGTACCCGATGATGTTTCTTCAATGATGGTTTGTACTTCCTCATACTCCATACCAACTGCTCGTTGAAAGAGTGCATCCATGAGTTTATACTTCAGTTCATCATCGCCATTAATAAATGCTTGATTTAACCTGGGATGCGAACGCTTCAATTTGATGAGAGTGTTCTCACTTACGTTCATGGCTTTGGCGATATCCTTTTGGATAATCCGCCTTGCTACCATGTCTTGAATACTTTTTATTCGTTCATCAAGTACTCCATCAGCCTCCCATTGCTGATATGTATCCAGTACCTTTGGCACATCGATTCCAACCTTTCAGGGTTCAGTAAATTTATCAAAAACTGAAGTTATCCAAGGGTTGAATACTACATTTTTTTCTGCAAAAGAAAAGAAACTCCCATATTTGAGAGTTTCTATCTTCTAGGCCTTATTAAAAGCCAGTATTCCACGCTATTTGTAGTATATGCAATAAGTCAATTTTTGTCTACATGCCAGTGGCACAATAATTCATTTAAACCTTTAATATCCTCAATTTTAGCCCTATCACTTGATAACCACTTGCCGACCACTTGAACGCTAGTTATTGACTAATTGACAACCACTTGGCGTTACTGTTCACAAGTATTATCGGTAGAAATAATAAAGATTAATTGATTTTATTGAAATCTAATATGAGCTGATCATAGAAAAGTATATCTTCTTGTGATTCACGAATCATAACTTGATTAATAAATGGTTCAGACATGAACTTTCTGTGAAAAGCATACATAAAATGCAAACTGTGACTCAAGTTGATCTTTTTAATCTCGTTATTAATGTAGTTAGTTATCTCTGAATTCATGTTTTTTAGTTCAATATACGCTTCGTAAAATAGAACAGAAATATCGATATCATCAATCATAATTTGTTCTCTCTCGATAAAGCCATCAAAAGAGTGGTTAATAGCGAAACCAAATAACTGTTCATGCTCAAACTTATCTCTTATCAAAATAAGTCTATCTAGTTTAGTTTGATTTCTTTTTGATTTCCAATATTTCTGAAATATTTTCAGTATTTCGTCTTTAAAATGAAACTTGAAATTGTGTTCAATTGCACGTTTCTTCCTATTTAGGTATGACTTTACAATACTAGTGAAATTTAGAATGTGAGTAATTAGCTCGGTATCTCCCAAAATGTCATATTGCTTATTTCCAAATACAGTACTTTGAATATGATTTCTATAGAAGACGAGATTGTTTTCAAGATAAATAATACTATTTTTTTCAGAATCGTATGCCACCATTAACAAAAGCGAGTTGTATTTATCTATCTCAAGTTTCATCTTCTTATAGTATGTATTTATATCTTCACTAATCGTCATTGATCCCATAATTATTACCTTATCGTTTTATAATTTAGTCAAGAATATATTGATCAAATCATTCTTCTCAGCGCTAACTGCTTATGAAAAATCAATAGTTAGTAATTAATACTTCTTGAGTCTTTCCGTTTTTATCTTTAATCTGATAATTTGAGTTATTGTAGTTTGCGCTTAAATAAATAATATTATATCTATTACTCAAAGCCCACTGCAGCAATTCATTATGAACCTCACCTTTATGTTCAATGACATTAGATAAGGCAAATTTATGTCCTGCTAATGATGCTTTGCTTAAGAAATCGAGCAAATCATTTTCATCTTTATGTGACCATCCATTGTTCTCATTATAACTTGCATTACCAAGTATATATGGTGGGTCGCAGTATATGAATGCGTTTGCGTATTGTTCAATTTTTATCTCTTTAAAGTCTTTAGAATAAACGAATAAATTATGATTTTTAATCATGATAGCAAAATCTTTAATATTTCTTCTTGTCGATGAATTTAGATCTCTCTTTCCAACTGGCATATTGAACTCTTTGCTAGAATTAAATCGAATCTGATTATTAAACGCAAAAATTATGAGTGTTAAAAGAACAAAATCTTTAACTTCAGAGCTCTTTAAGGAATTGTAATATTGTCTTAATTTTGAATAACCTTCTTTATTGAATGAACCAACCCCATTATCGCTACTGCACCCATAATACTCGTAACCATTCAAATTAGTGTCGCTTAACCCATATTTTTTGATAATGCTCTCTATTTTTCCAATAATATAATCAGAATCATACTTATAAAACAGCTTTACTAGTCTTGCAACTTCTTTCTGTTTATCATTATATATCGTTGTTAGTGAACTAACATTAACCCCGACGTTAAACCCTCCGCCAAATAAATCAATGAAAACATCATGTTTTTTCGGCATCCGTTCAAAAAGCTGTGGTATTAATTTGTACTTTCCACCTGTATAATTGAGCGGAGACTTTGCATAACCATTTATTTTCTCTACTGTACTATATTCCTGTTCATCGCCAACAATACAGAGAAACAACCGTTCTTTGTGGTCTAAAATCTTTGATTTACCTGTAGTAAACTGATTAAATTCTTTTTCGAATATTTTTACTTCTCCTCTTTTTGAAAGAGCATTAATAATATCCGAATCAGAGATTTTTGCTTGTGAACGTCCAGCACCATTTGTCCCCATGTTGTTGTATGAGACCAATATGTACTTCGCCTTTATATTGCTGATTAAATCTGAGAAATGACGAGGTGCTGAACTAAGACAGTACTTGCTCTTTATTGAGTCATCACGTTTCATTTTCTTTGCTACACCAAAGACTTCGGGTTTATCCCACTTAGCAACATTTTCTAATAGGTGATAAGCATCCGAATATTGACGTGAATTGTAAGGCGGATCGATATATACTAAATCGGCTTCAATTGTTTTCACCAATTCATTTGCATCACTGTTGAAAATCAGATTATTACTATTTACTTCATTCAATGGTAAGTCCAACATTAGCATCTTAATTCGATCACTCTTAGCCTTACCTAAAATATATGCATCATAATGTCCTACAGTATTTGCAATACGATCCATAGCATAAATTAATGATGTTATCAAAATTGATTTTTCTCTTCTATTGATTTCCTGGTTATTAAATTTTGATTCAATATCTTCCCTGATGTAACCTATCAGTCGAGAATTCCTAGTATTAAAATATGTTTCTTTAAAATTGATAGAGAAATAATTATCTGTGTCACATTCAATCGAATTATAGTTGTTTATCAAATTTTGAATTTTTTCATGATCAAATTCTTCAGCAGAGAACCACGAATGATATGCAACATAATTTGATTGAAGAATATCATTAACTATTATCGATGTATGAAGATCATTAAATGTTGCTGCCACATTACCCGTTCCAGCAAAAATATCTGCAAAGCTGTTGATTCCAACACATTCATCCAAAACAACTTTCTTTATAAAATCAATCAGTTTGGTTTTACTCCCTAAATATCTTCTATTTCTAATTGCTATCGTTTCCATACTGACTCCATTTCCATTTTAGGCATCTAATGCATCTATTATAACTTATGATATACCTAAATGAAAGCATAAAAAACTATAAAATTGTTACAATATCTTTTTGATACCATTCATTGCTAATTCGAGGTGACAAAAACGCATTTTCAAAAATAGAGTAAAGTGAAGCATAATCTCGATTGTTTAGAATGATTTGCTTTATATCTCTTCCATCTAATGTGATTATTTTTATTCTTGCTTCTTCAAACCCATCAATTTCATAATCTTTTTGTAGTCTAAATGTTTGCATGGTCTTCTTGCTCAGTACAGAAGCTACGAAGACACAATAGTCATTGACATTCCTTGACTTTAGAAGTTGTGATTCAAGATGTCTGGTTACTGGTTCCCATTCCATTTGTCTTTGCGAATCTCTTTCACTCAGTGTAACTTCTAAAAGCATGTTATGATTAGGATACGTATCTGTGCCTTCGTAGGTAAACACTAAATCTGCATTACCACCAATGGCATGTGATTTAGGAAGATAATTCGCGTCCAATGAAAGTTTGAGAAAATCTTCTATAAAACCGATTCTTCCGCTCTGCTTATACCAGATAATACCAATGATATACTCGAAGCATGTCGATGGAGTTGCATCATCTGTAACTAATTCCTTAATCCGTTCATCATTTCTATCAATAAATGAATCCATCAACTCTAATAGTACTTCTTCAGGAAACTTTAGATCAATAAGCTCGTTAAACTCTTGATTTCTCTTATTCTTTAAAAACAGCTCAATGTCTGTGATCTCAGGATCAATACCAAGCTTAATCTGAACACTACGATAAACATCATTCTTGCTTTTATCTAAAACAGGATTAATATCCACCAATGATATGTCTTTAAGGTACTTAATTATGTACTCATCTTGATTTAGTAATGGTTCTTCTAGCAAATCATCAACTAAATCTTCAAAAAAAGCTGAAGCTAAAGTTGTTAATGAAAATTGTTCTTGATTATACTTAATTATGTCTGTAAGCAAAAAATATCTTCTATTCAAATCAAAGTAATCCTCGAGAGTACTCTCCCATTTCATCGTATGCCATGCATAAAAGAACTTTTCCTTAAATGCATTATCCGTTGAACTGCTAAAAAGTTCATTCTCATAAATTCTCGTAATAGAATCTGAATTGATTTTTCTGTTGTTAACTTTTAAATATTTTCTCCAAGAAACCTGCTGATTACTATTAATCTTTTTCAACATTAAATGTAATCTCTTAGCTTTTGAAATTTTTACTTCGACTGAGTCAATATCTTTGTTTCTGAACATATCAAAAAGACATTGATATACCGGAAATATAGGTTTGTCATATAAAGTGGATTTACGATTAAATCCAATTGCTGTAATGGTATCTTCAGAAACATCTGGAGAACTAAGCAACAGTTCTAAAGCTTCGTTATAATTTGACATGCTTGAGATCTTGTTAGCAATTATGGAATCGATAGAAACTTCACCATTTCGTAGTTGTACAATCGTTTCTGAAGTATCAATAACATCAGATACGTTTAGACAAGTTGGTAACAAATATGTGAACTCTTGTCTACTGAGATATTCATGTTTTGTTACTAGGTATAGAAATGCCAGAAAGGGTTTAATTTTTATGTCATCTTCGTATATTTGCGTTTTAAGAAGTTGTTTTAAATAGACAAAGCTGTCTTTATCAATCTCAAAAAACTCATCATTTTGCCCTGCTTCTAGTTCACGTATAGATAAGATTTTATTCCCTATTTCAGTGAGTTTTCTAGAATCTCTATCAACTAAACCTAGGTCTGCTAACGCAGATGTTAATTGTCGTGCATCCTTTGCTTTGTTCGGAGCTGTTCCTCTAATAAAAGGTTTACCGTCAATACTTTTAGTAGACAGCAGATCATAATACTTATTTTGAAGATTAGGAGCCCACTGTTCATCAGGATATTGCAAAAATAGTTCTTTTAGTGCATTTAGCTGAATTTCAATTTTGAGATTAAGATTACTTTCTCTAAATGTGGTGTTCCCAATTGTCCAAACATATTTCTTAAATGTCATATTAATCAACTCCCATTATAAAAATTATATCAAATTCTTGCTTAAATCGAACATAAATAAGGGAATCAATCATTTAATTTTACATTTTTTTAGAAAGAAGGCAGTTCTGATACCTTGTAATTCATCCATTTTCTAATCATGATATTTATTCTTTTGTATTTATCTGATTTAGAAAAGTTATTCACTTTATTTTCTATTATTAACTGTTTGAGAAGCAAAATCTCATCACATGTTATTTTTGAAAGAAAAGAATAATAACTGCTTATTATTTTGTTGTTATTAAAAACTTGTTTCTCTATTATGTCCATCTTATCCAACCAATACAACAAGTCACTGTCACCTGAAGAACGTGAGCCAGATGATCCTATTCGATCGTATGAGACACCTTTGTATCCGATAAGCTTCATGTTATAGAACTCCAATTTTTCCTGGAGTTCTTTTTCTTTTCTCATCGCTCTTCTCACATCATCAATCCACTTGTAGAAGGGTTCGTTTAATCCACGATTCGAATGACTCATTTGACATCTTCCTCCTGTGTTCAAATTGTTTAAGATTCTTTTGAAGTGAATCTCTCATGAATGCGAATTTATCCTCTATGGGTGGATTAGGATTTTTAGAGTATTTAACGATGTAGTCTACAGCCGCTAATACATCATCAAATCCATAACCTCTGATGGTTTCTTCAAAGAGGATGTTGTATTTGATGACATCAAGTGAGGTTTCATCGATGTATTTGTTTTTGATTAAAGAATTGGTAATAAAATGTAATTTAGGGAGGCNNTCTTTTTCTTTTTGTGTACTTTTGTATACATTAACTCGGTTATTGTCAGCATTAACCCCGTTATTGTCTACATCAATGGCGTTTGTGTCTACATTAACCAGATTATTGTCGCCATTAATGTTTTTGCTTGTTTTATTGAAAATGCTCAATTCTAGCATCGTTTTTTCATCTAATAACCAGTACTTATCAGCACCAGTGTTTTTTCGTCTTCGGGTAGATAGGATGAACTGTTTTTGAATCGATTTTGATGTGATCACATCATCTTTTAATAGATCATTGTTGAAAAGGCCAACCTTTCCACAGTACACAATCACCTCTTCAATATCGATTGGATTTGGAGCCCAGTTCGCACCGATACTTTTCACAAGCGTTTTCGCAAGTGACGTGATTGATTTTTCCAGAAAGTAGCCATTCGCATAAATCATTGATAAAAGTC
>DJWQ01000097.1 GCA_002441045.1 Firmicutes bacterium UBA6226
GTTCCAGGGAATCCCTTTGTAGCGGAAAAAACGGTCAGCTATCTTATGAATGAGGTGGCTGAGCAAATAGAAATCGTACATGGCGCTAGTTTTATAGATGCCATAGTCACCGCTTTACATTACGATCCGGTAGGGGGGCTGGTAATAGCGGATGCCTTAAATATAGAAAACGAACGCATAGATACTTCCAAGGATCATTTGTTTATTCAAGTTTACGATCAAACGACAGCATCCATGCTGAAGCTTGAGCTTATGAATTTTTGGTCAGACGAAAAAGAAGTCACCATTGTCAAGGGCGCAGGTATTCCAAACGTGGAGATGATTAAAAAGGTACCACTATATGAGCTCGATCATCAGCCAGATGATTTTAATCATTTGACGAGCTTGTTTGTCTCTGGTGGTGAGGGCATTAAGCATGAGCTTTTTGAACTTGAAACCATTATGAGAAAGTTAAGAGCAGAAGACGGTTGCCCTTGGGATCGCGAGCAAACTCATGAAAGTTTGACGCCTTACTTAATTGAAGAAGCTTATGAGGTTAAAGAAGCGATAGATGAGCAAGACGATGAAGCACTTGTGGATGAACTGGGAGATGTGCTTTTGCAAATTGTCTTTCACGCCACAATCGCATCTGAAGATGGTTACTTCGAGATGAGTGATATTATCAAAGCGGTTTGTGACAAGATGATCAGAAGACATCCTCATGTATTTTCAAATGTTGTGGTTAAGGATTCTGATGAAGTTTTGACCAATTGGCAAGCGATAAAAAATCAGGAAAAGGATTCTAAAAACGTCACAGATTCTATGCTAGCGGTTTCCAAAAGCTTACCTGGTCATATCAGATCGCAAAAAGTTCAGAAGAAAGCTGCCGATGTTGGCTTTGATTGGAAATCTGCAAGTGATGCTGTTTCTAAGATAGAAGAAGAGTTAAAAGAAGTGAAGGAAGCCCTTTCAAATGGCGATGAAGCAGCACTCCATGAAGAAATGGGTGACTTATTACTCATTATAGGTAATGTTGCAAGATTATCAGGAATAGATGCTGAGCAAGCACTAGTGGATGCTACCGAAAAATTCATTAAAAGGTTCTCCTTTATAGAGGCAGAATTGGAAAAAGAAGGGTTAAGTCCTAGTCCTCAGTTACTAGAACGGATGGAGGCACTTTGGACGCTCTCTAAAAAATGGTAGATTTTATAAAAAAATAAACGAAAACTCTTGTAAAAGTTGAAATTTCAACGTATACTTATAATAGTTAAAACAACTTAATATTTTAGGAGGTTTATTGTGAATAAAGCTGAATTAGTAGCTAGCATGGCTGAAAAATCTGGTTTAACAAAAAAAGATGCTGAATTAGCATTAAATGCTTTCATGAAGAGTGTTGAAGAAGAACTTGCTAAAAGCGGTAAAGTTCAATTAGTTGGCTTTGGTACTTTTGATGTTAGAGAAAGAAAAGAAAGAACTGGTAGAAATCCTAGAAATCCTAAAGAAACAATCAACATTCCTGCTTCAAAAGCTCCAGTTTTCAAAGCTGGTAAAGCATTAAAAGAAACTGTAAACGGATAATAAACTTTTAAGAAAAAGCAGCCTAGCTGCTTTTTCTTGATTTTATAATATGGTTTTAGCTCAAGTGATTTTAAGGTACAATAATGTTTGAAACAGATACATAAAATGATAGGTTATATGATAAAATAGAGTCAATAAATCTATAAAGAAGGTGACAGCATGAGAATAGATAAGTATTTAAAAAACGCTAGGTTAATTAAGAGAAGAACCATTGCAAAGGAAGCTTGTGATCAAGGACGCGTTTTGGTTGAGGGTAAAGAAGCGAAGCCAGGTACAGAAGTTAAAATTGGTGATCGAGTCGATTTGAAGTTGGGTCAAAAAACCATTTCTATAAAAATTACAGCAATGGAAGAACACGTTACAAAAGAAACATCAAAACTGCTTTACGAGGTTATATCACAGGAAGAGTAGGTGACTGACTTGAAAAAAAAGCGTAGTAAGTTTATAAGACGTAATAGATTGACATTGGTATTACTGATATTGGTAGGGATCTATTTCGTATACAATATGGTTCAAGCAGATCAGAAGCTAAAGGAATTAGAAATTGCAAAAGCTGAATTAAATGAAGATATAACTGCACTTGAGCATGAAATCAATCGTTTAGAAGATGAGTATGCTTATTCAAAGACACCCGAGGCTGTTGAGAAAATAGCAAGAGAGAAACTTAAGATGGTAAAACCAGATGAAATAATCTATTTGATAAAAGCATTAGAAGATGAAAAGAAGAACCAAGAGAATGGTGATTAAAAGGAGTTTTATGCGAATTGCTTGTATTGACATAGGAACAAACTCAATTAGGTTACTTTTAGCGAAGTTTGAAGTAGGCAAGTTCAGTGAGGTACATCGGGAACTTGAGATGACCCGTCTCGGATATAAAGTAAACGAAACGCGATTGCTAGATTCTGAAAGAATGAGAGCTTCTGTAGAAGTGATCGATGCTTATTATAAAAAAGCAAAAGCATTCGGTGCTGAATCCATATTTATGATGGCGACGAGTGCGGTTCGAGACTCAAAAAATGCCAATATGTTTGATGCGATGGTAAAGAATAGAACGGGTCAAAGTATTGATATTATTCCGGGAGCACTAGAAGCTGAGGTTGGGTTCAAAGGTGTTCTACTTGGTAGTGAAACTGAAGGTAATTTGTTAATTATCGATATCGGCGGAGGATCTACTGAACTTATTTTGGGTGATCAAACAGGTATTAAATACGCTGTTAGTCTTAATATAGGTGCTGTACGATTAACAGGTGCTTATGTTACTCACGATCCAATTACCTGCCAAGAAGTACAAAAGCTAAGAGAAGTTGTTACAGATAACATATCTCAGTCAATAGAAGAGTTGTTACAATTCCCTATTGATAAAGTTGTGGGGATCGGTGGTACAGCAACTACTTACGCAACAATGGTCCATGCTGTAGCAGAATACACAAGAGAAAAAGTACATGGTTTATATGTTGGATTAGATACACTTGCCCTTCAAAATAGCAAACTAGAAAAAATGATTAATGACGATAAACTTCATATTACAGGTTTAGATCCTAAACGTGCTGACATTATCTATGCAGGTGGTATCATTCTTGAAGAATTGTTGACGGCTTTAAAATTAGAAGGGTATTATGTCAGTGATTACGATAATTTAGAAGGTTATACAGCTTATAAAATAGAGCAGATGACTTCTTAGATATAATCCAATAAATGATCATATAATTTGATTAAATAAAGTGCTTTTAATATAAAAAAATCGGTTGACACACATTGAATTATCGTGTAATATTTATCTTGTCGCATCACACTGCGGTCCAGTAGTTCAGTTGGTTAGAACGCTAGCCTGTCACGCTAGAGGTCGAGGGTTCGAGTCCCTTCTGGATCGCCATTTAATTTTTNNTATATGCCGGTGTAGCTCAATTGGTAGAGCAACTGACTTGTAATCAGTAGGTCGCGGGTTCGAGTCCCATCACCGGCTCCATTAACAGCATTTGATTATCAAATGCTGTTTTATTTTTATC
>DJWQ01000185.1 GCA_002441045.1 Firmicutes bacterium UBA6226
CCTACTTCATTCACTTAAAGCAGCTGAGGTTGGCGTCGCACTTTGTGATAAGAGTTGGGCGATAGCTGAAGCTTCAAATTGTGATCTATCCAGCGCATGGCATGCGACTGAAGTGGACTATCAAACCGAGTATCTCGATTTCAAATTAGCTATCAAAGTAGTAGACAACTTAATGGAAGCTGTCGATCATATCGACAACTACAGCACAGGTCATAGTGAAGCTATTTTAACGGATTGCTATGAACATGCACAGAAATTCCTTGCAAGTGTAGACTCTTCAGCTGTTTACGTAAATGCTTCTACACGTTTTACAGATGGTGGTCAATTCGGCTTTGGCGCTGAAATAGGTATCAGTACACAAAAACTACACGCAAGAGGTCCAATGGGATTAAAAGCGTTAACGACGATTAAATATATCGTTTATGGGACAGGTCAAATCAGAAAATAGTTTTCTGACAGGATTGTAGGTTGCAATTATATATCTGTCATTTTATAATGAGTTAAGGAGTGTGATTGACAAATGAAGGACAACAACCATAAGATCAAAAACATTTTGAAACAAGTCATGATTTTCAACGATTTTTATGAAGAAGTTATTCAGTCTAGCATTATCAAGAATCAAGCAGAGGCAGTGAGTAAACTTGAATTCAAATTGCTACATACTGTATATCGCCATGAGAAGTTGATGATCTCAGAAGTTTCTGATATTCTCAATATTTCACTTCCTAATTGCAGTAGATACGTTAAAACTGCAATTGAAAATGGCTATATACAAAAGCAAATTGACCTCGAGGACAAGAGAATTTATTATATTTCATTAACTGAAAAAGGCAAGCAGATCGTCGAGTCTACGCTTGATAGTTTCGGTGATGAAATGGCATCACAATTACTTGATCTCGATTTCAAAACACTAGAAAAATTGGATCAGTCCTTTTCCAATCTCAATCATCTGCTCTCTGAAACGCTCTTTCCTTCAAACGGAAAGAACAACTAAAACTGTAATAAAAAAAGAGCTGTTGCAAATCTATTTATATAGATGTGCAATAGCTCTTTTTCATACGGTCCATTACTTTTTTGTTGACGACTATTTAATAAATTTGCCTTCGTTTAAGTCTGAATAGCTGTATTCAGAAGTGGTTAACTCTCTTTCCTGCATCCAAGAAAGCACCTTTGTAAAGGTTGCTTCGTTTGCAGCAGATGCATGAGCAAGTGTTGGGAAGTCAAACGACTCTGCAAGTGTTGGCGGGAAACCCAACTGATCGATTAAAAGTTGAATATAAGTGCCTTGCTCTGTATCGTTCAAATAATCGACACCTTGATTGTAACCTTCCATTAACTTCTCTAAAGCCGTAGCTTTTTCATCGATTACCGCTTTTGTCGCGATAAAGATCCCTGGCTCAAGCCCTAAATCCAATGTACCACTCACCTTCTCACCACCACCTAAAACAGCTGCTGATGCCAAAGGCTCAGGTAATGTCGCAGCTTGAAGTTCACCAGCGGCAAGCATTTCAAGTCTTACTGGCATTTGAGGAATTGCAACCGTTTCAACTTTACCCTCAACGCCTAAGCTCTCAGCGATTTGTTGCGTTGCAAAATCGATAACCGTGTTTGCAGAAATACCGACATTGATTTGATCAAGTGCTTTTAACGCAGCTGCATCTAAGCTTGGTGTCGATGACATCACATAGTCACCATAGGTTGCAGCAATCATTTTAGAATCAAATGCACCGTCGTTATAAAATACAATCGTTAACATATCTGCCATTGCAGCGTCTAAGTTACCTGTTTGCATCGCGGTATCTCTATCAGTAGCACTTTTAAATACCGTAATTTCTACGTCTAATCCTAATTTATCGAAAAAGCCATTTTCCTTTGCAACTACAAATGGCGCAGCCCCTAAATCTGACATAACGCCAATTCTAAGGCTTTGTCTCTCTTCTTCTTTTGCAGAACAACCTGCAAGTACTAAGCTTGCAACTAATAATATAGCAAGCATTACTGTAATCATTTTTTTCATGATGTCCTCCTTGTCAACCTATTCATGCTAACATATTTGACCTAGTCAGTCAATATAGCTAAATTGACACCAGCCCTTAAAATAGCTATAATCTAAGGTGTTAATAAGGAGGATGGTATGCCCTATAAAAATCTTCAGAGCTTCCTGAAAGCTTTAAAAGAAAGAGAACTTCTCACAGAGATAGATATAGAAGTTGACCCAGAATTAGAAATCACAGAAATCGCAGACAGAATCTCAAAAAAATACGGTAATGCACTACAGTTTAATAACGTTAAAGGATCGAGTTTCCCACTTGTCATCAATGCAATGGGCACTTACGAGCGACTCAATCTTAGCTTTGGCGTTACAAACTTAGATGATATCGCTAAAGAAATTGCAGGCTATATGGACGTTGGCGCTTACGCTTCACTTTTAGGTAAAATTAAAGCCATTCCAAAGCTTGCACCACTCCCGTTTATATTTCCACGAAAGGTAAAGAAAGGGGCTTGTCAGGATGTGATCATCGAACCCAACCTCGACTTATTACCTATCATTAAATGTTGGCCAGATGACGGCGGTAAATACATCACCCTACCACTGGTCTTTACCAAAGACCCTGATAACGGTCAACAAAATGTCGGTATGTACCGTATGCAGGTTTACGATGCAAAAACCACAGGTATGCACTGGCACCTACACAAAGATGGAAAAGAAAT
>DJWQ01000118.1 GCA_002441045.1 Firmicutes bacterium UBA6226
ACTTCTTTTGATGTTCGATCAAAAAGTGGCGTGCCAAGCTCTTTTTCAAGATTGGAAATATGCAAACTGATCGTTGGTTGTGATAGAAAGAGAGCCTTTCCTGCTCTTGAAAAGTTCTTATAACGCGCTACATTGACGAAAGCTTCAAGCTGACGAAAATCCATAATATCACCTCTGACACTATTTTAACACATAAAAATTAAACTGCACATAGGTTGAAGGACTGAAAAGTTAAAAAATTAACGACACATCCTTAACAATTTATTTACTTTTTCGTAGTTGACAGTTACGGACCAAGAGGGTAAAATACGTATTAAGATATCGTACTGAATTAGTTGGAATTAATTTAGTAGGGATTATAGGTTAAAGCATTGAAGAAGGAAAGTAGTTTTCAAAAGTCTTTTAGAGAGAAAACGGTTGGTGAAAGTTTTCAGACGGTTGTTAATGAAGTGCCCTTCGGAGCAGTATACCGAATTAAGTAGGCTATACCGGGTTCTCCCGATACAGAGATAGAGTACATCGTACTTGAAGGTGGATCTTTGATCAATTAGAGTGGAACCGCGGAGTTTACTTCGTCTCTTAGTAGAGACGGGGTTTTTTTATTTTATGAAGCGTACGAATCAAAGATCCCTTTTATCAAGGCGCAGTATTCGTAGCAGAAAGAGAGAGGAAAATGATGGAATCGAAATTAGTAAAGGAAGATGTATTATCACTTATAGGCAACACACCAGTCGTTAAATTAAACCATTTAGTAGATGAAGATATGGCAGAGGTTTATGTAAAGCTTGAAGGTATGAACCTAACAGGAAGTGTTAAAGCTAGAGCGGCACTTGGTATGATTTTAGATGCCGAGAAGTCAGGCGCATTAAAATCAGGAATGACAATAATCGAGCCGACAAGTGGGAATACGGGAATCGCCCTTGCATATATAGGCAAATTAAAAGGTTATCCAGTTACCATCGTTATGCCAGATACGATGAGCGTTGAAAGAAGAAACATCATTAAGAGTTATGGCGCTGAACTGATATTAACAGATGGCAGTAAAGGGATGAGTGGTGCAATTCAGGAAGCAACTAGACTTTCAGAGACAACAAACTACTTTATGCCACAACAGTTTAAAAACAAAGCAAATAGAGATTATCACTATCAAACGACTGGAAAAGAAATCATAGATTCATTTGAAAGTTTAGATGCTTTTGTCGCATCGGTTGGCACTGGCGGTACGGTATCGGGTGCAGGCGCAAGACTTAAAGAACACTTTAATGGTATTAAAGTAATCGGTGTAGAACCGGTAGAATCGCCAGTATTGTCTGGTGGTCAAGCTGGACCACATAAGATTCAAGGGATTGGCGCAGGATTCGTACCTGAAATCTATGATGCAAATGTCGTTGATCGAGTTGAAAAAGTAGATAGTACTAAAGCATATCAACTTACAAAAGAAATATTTGAAAAAGAAGGCCTGTTTTTAGGCATTTCAAGTGGCGCAGCGATTGAAGCAGCACTTAGAGTTGCGAGAGAGTTAGGTAAAGGTAAAAAGGTTGTCGTAATTTCACCTGATGGTGGTGACAAATACATTTCTAATAACGTATTTTTATAGAAGGTGATTAAATGTTTAAACGTGCAAAAGAGTATTTGAAATTTATTAAAGAATCCGATCCTGCAGCACGCAGTTATTTAGAGGTACTTTTACTCTATCCATCGGTTCATGCAATTGCGCTCTACAGAGTCAGTAATTTTCTATATAGACACAATCGATTTTTCTCAGCAAGATTCGTTTCGCAGTTGAGTAGATTCTTTACTGGAATTGAGATTCATCCAGGTGCAACCATAGGTAAAGCTTTGTTTATCGATCATGGTACTGGTGTGGTTATCGGTGAAACGACAATTGTAGGCGACTATGTTACGATTTATCAAGGGGTAACGTTAGGCGGCACTGGTAAAGATATTGGAAAGAGACATCCGACGATAGGCGATCGTGTTACTATTGGCGCAGGCGCAAAAATTCTTGGGCCAATTCATATCGCAGCGGGAACGAAAATCGGTGCAGGCTCTGTTGTGTTAACAGATACAAAGACTGAATCAACTGCTGTAGGTATTCCAGCGAGAGTCATCGGTGGAATAGATTCATCTGTAATTCCGATTTTTAAATTTAAAGACAAATGCGACGTTTATAACGATATGGTAATTTAAAATCTGACGGCATCGTTTTGTAACATAAGTTACAGACTTGCCGTTTTTTCTATTTTATAATAAGCTTACAATATGAGTGATATGTAGGAGGAAATTATGAAAAGAAATGTTATTGAAATTAATGAAGATAAATGTATTGGATGTGGGTTATGCGCTGGCGCTTGTATGCAAGGTGCAATAGAGATCATCGATGGCAAAGCAAAACTGGTAAGTGAATCTTATTGTGATGGTCTTGGCATGTGTTTGCCTAAGTGTCCGGTAGACGCGATTCATATCGTTGAAAAAGAAACCGATGCCTTCAATCAAGAACGCAAAAATATTAAGGCTAAAAGCGATGCACCAAAAACTATGGAAAGTGGCTGTGGTTGTGCTGGATCACAAGCGAAAACTTTTGATAGAATAGCGACGATTCCTACATTAGATATGGCACCAAAGGCGACGCCTACACCTGTGACTTCAAAAGCTGAGGTTGCCTTCGAGGGTGTTGTACCATCTGAACTTATGCAGTGGCCGGTTCAACTAAGATTGGTTAGTCCCAATGCACCGTATTTTCAAAATGCAGATCTCTTAATTGCAGCAGATTGTACTGCCTTTGCTTACGGAGATTTCCATAGAGATTTTATTAAAGGTAAAGTTACTGTCATCGGTTGTCCAAAGCTGGATGATAATCAATACAATACCGATAAGATCGCTCAAATTCTAGCTTCAAATGAGATTAAGAGCATTACAGTCGTAAAAATGGAAGTACCATGTTGTGGTGGTATGATCTCAGCTGTAAAAGCGGCGATGCTAAAAGCGCAATGTATTGTACCATACAGTGAAGTTACCATTTCAACTGATGGCAGAATTAAATAGCTGTAAATTAGGTGTTGGATGAATTTATAGATGAGCCAGTATAAATCACTAGATCTTCAAAGGTTCAAATGGAGCTAAAAAATCCTATCTGTACAACAAGTGCATTTGCTTGTTATGCGGATAGGATTTTATTTTTAGTTAGATTTGTTCTTACCGAACAGTAATGATCGAGATACTTATTCGTCTGCCTGTGATTCGATTAAAACGCGTTCGCCTATAAGGTAGCAGTTGCCACCCACCCAAACTGAAAGGTTAGGGTCCTCAAAGAGTTTGGTTTGAATCAGACTTGTATTTGACATTGCCTCACCTTGAAGCACATCCATTTTATAATAAACTGGTAACTGTAGGTCTTTGGCTAATAGGGGTGCTTTGTCTTGAAGATTTTGATACAAGTATGCAACGAGTGCACCGTTGGATGTACCAGTTGCTGATTCTTCATCGATGCCATACAGAGGGGCAAAATTTCTAGCATAGACTTTTCCCTCTTCAATAGCAAAAGCGTGTACACCGACAACGTCGTGTGCTTTAGAGAGCTTTGCCAGTGCCTCCATGTTGACAGTTAAACGATTTAGAGCCTTTCTTGAGTCAATTGGTAAAAATAAATCCTTTAAGCCTGTGCTCCAGATCGCAATGGGGAGCGATTTTTGATGATCCTTTTCGATGGTAGGAAAAGCTTTGATAAATGTGTTGGAAATTTCGATGTGTGGTGCAATCTCAATAGGTGTGGCTTGAGCCATCCATATGGTAACTTCAGGAACTGAAGTATCGATTTTTACAGCGAGTTCACCAGCACCAGTCAATTGTGTATAACTGCCTTCTGTTAGATATCCCAGATGGTTTAACAGCCAAAAACTTGCAATGGTCGCATGTCCGCACAAAGGCACTTCATCTGTAGGTGTAAAGAATTTCAGTTCGAAATCAGCGATTGGCGTTGATCGAACAAATGCGGTTTCAGAGAAGCCTACTTCCCTCGCAATGGCTTGCATCTGAGCATCTGATAGCGAATTTTCAAAATCGAGAACAACCCCGGCAGGATTCCCCCCTTTTAATTGATAAGAAAACGAATTAACCAAGTAAACCTGAACTTTTTTCATAGATTACTCCTTTTTTAATGTCTCTTTATAGGCGACGTAGGTGTTGAGCGTTTCCATGTAGTTTAATATACTGCCTGAGCGCTCTTTTTTTATCTGAAATTCTTTTAGCATAGCTTTATATGGAATTGATCGCCTAGTGCTTTCTTTGGTGTAATAATTGGCAATCATTTCATAAGGAACAAGGTAAAACTCATCGTTGAACTTAAAATGTATAATGATGAATGCCAGTCCGCCTTGCGCGTCAATATCCTTCATATATTCAATCTGATGACTGTGAATATTTTGAAGCGGTAAGCTCTTTAGGTTTGTCTCTTTTGCATCGAATGCAAGGCACACACCTTGAGCGATACCGATAAAATCTACAGTAGATTTTTTTTCAAAGAATCCTTTAGTGATCATGCCCTGGTGATCAATATCGATCACTTTTATCGGTGTGCTGATTTTATCTACTCGACATAATCCTAATTGATGGTAATATTGATTTGTATAGTAGAGAAGTTCTTCTAATGCGTCTCCTCTATGACCTCTTTTTCCCCACATAGTACCCTCCCAAATAAAGAATAACAGAAATTCGTCAACCTGTGAATAATGGAGAAAAAATTGTGGACAAAATTGTGGATAATGTGTATAACCGAACAATAACTTTTTATAATTTTCAGAATTAGCCAAAATTTTTATAGTAAGGAGGTATTTTGGTGAATTAAATAGGCTGTTCATTACAAAATGTTCGATAAATGTTTACAATCCGTTAACATTGTTAAAAGATGAAAGACTATTTAGATCATTTAGAGTTAACATAAATGAACCACTTTCTGTGGAAAAAATGTTGATGATTTTGGGAAAAGTCGTTTAAAGGTTATTTACAAACAATTCACATGATTTTTTTTAATATCGAATTGACAAAGGAAACATTTGACGTTATTATAAGAAAGAAATGACCCNNGAAACGTGGTCCTTATCGTATCACAGTCGTAGGCTATGGTTGAGGCGGTCCACAATTTGGGTTGGTTCCGGGTGAACCACAAGATGATGATTATATGGAAGATTTTTCGGGTATACAAATATTTGCCGAGAAGTTGTTAATAGACAAATTTGAAGGGTTTAAAGTCGATTATTCAAATTTCTTTTTAACAAGAGGCTACTATGTAATGGCCATGCGTTATGGCTCAAAATGCTAATATGGAGGTAATTATGTCTAAAAATGTAGTAATTTATTCAAGCAATTCTTGTGGCTATTGTACAATGGCTAAAGATTATTTTAATGAAAAGGGTGTTGCTTACACTGAGAAAAATGTATCAACAGATATTGAAGCAAGAAAAGAGTTAATGTCAAAAGGCTTCATGGGTGTTCCAGTAATTTATGTAGAAGACGAAGTGATTCAAGGCTTTGACAAAGCAAGACTAGACACATTGTTGGGATTATAGCACACAACAAAACAAGCCCGAAAGGGCTTTTTTTATAGCTAAAGATTGTTAAAAATATATTCAACTTTTTTTTATGGAGGTTATTATGGGTCAAAAGGTGATCATTGTCGGAGGGGTTGCAGGCGGTGCAAGTGCTGCTGCGCGTCTCAGAAGAATGGATGAACAAGCAGAAATTATCATGTTAGAGAAAGGTCCTTATATTTCGTTTGCTAATTGTGGCTTGCCATATTATATCGGTGGGACAATTGCAGAAAGAAGTGCGTTATTGGTTCAGACACCAGAAGGCATGAACGCAAGATTCAATGTAGATGTTCGTGTTGAAAACG
>DJWQ01000113.1 GCA_002441045.1 Firmicutes bacterium UBA6226
TTGCAGAATCCTCGGAGGTTTTAATTATTATTCGCGATATGACCAATAGAGTTCTACTTGAAAATCGCTTAAGAGATATGGCCGAACGCGATAGTAGTACCGGGCTTTATAATCGAAGAAAGTTTGAAGAAGCAATGCTCGATTATGAAATCACCCCTGTCAATCAATTGACGCTTTTGATTTACGACATAGATGGACTAAAGAATATTAACGATACTTTGGGTCATACGGTTGGCGATCAAGTCATCAAGCAAGTTGCCAATCATTTAAACACCACCTACCAGGATGCAAAAATTATCAGTCGTATTGGCGGTAATGAATTTGCAATTTTATACGAAGCGCTACCACTAGAAAGTATTTTACAAAAACACGAAATCTTTGAAAAAGCCCTTTCAAGAACCAATGAATCAAGTACTTTTAAAATTTCGGTTTCACACGGTATGGCAACTACCATGGATGACCCCCTTAATGCATCTGGTTTGTATCAAGCTGCAGATCACAACTTGTTTAACCACAAGCTGCTTAAGCAGGAAAGTAGTAAGTCTAACCTTGTAAAAACGCTTATGAAGGCACTTGAGGCTAAAGACTATGTGACAGAGGGTCATACAGACAGAATGGGAGACTTAGCCTTTAGACTGGGTATTGCTATGAAATTACCACCACATCGTCTAGATCGTTTGATTCTTTTAACAAAATTCCACGATTTAGGAAAAGTTGGGATTCCTGATAGCATTTTAAAAAAACCAGGTCCATTAACGGATGATGAATGGGTCGTCATGAAAACGCATACGGCTATCGGCCAACGGATTGCAGCGGCTTCACCTGAACTTGAGACGATTTCAGACTTAATCTATAAGCATCATGAGAAATGGGATGGTTCAGGCTATCCGCTTGGATTATCGGGTAGCGACATACCACTTGAATGTCGAATTTTGTCATTGGTTGATTCATATGATGCGATGACAAACGATCGACCTTATCGTAAGGCTTTAAGTACTGAAAGCGCTTTAGCAGAAATAAGACGCTGTTCTGGCACACAATTCGATCCTGATCTAGTAGACTTGTTTGAAACCTATCTATCCCAAATAGATTAGTTTTACTTTCTTTACACCTAGGAGAGGAGTTAACATGGAACATCTTGATACTTTTATGACTAAAAATGTGAAGAAACAGTTAATTGGTCTCATTGTTATTTTTATTGTGAACACGATTATGGCAATCGTCTTTACGATTGCCAACAAATCTCTGGTCACAGAAAATCTTTATAACATTATTGTGTCTTTGAGATGTATTAATTTATCGATTCAAATCCTTGCACTATTGGGACTGATATATGAAAAAAGAGCTTTGGCACATATCTCAATTTTATTGTGTCTTTCCATTAGTTTGACGATTGTAACGATTTTTCCTTCTAGCAACAATTTAATTGCACTCATCTCCGTCAGCATTACACTTGTACTGATCCAACTCATTTTAAGTACTTGGTATGAAAACAGAAAAGTGACTCTTACATTGGGTATTGGAACTGTGCTTTATTTAAATATATATGCAGCTCTTGAACCTACTCACCCCAACATAAGTGAATATGTGAATGCAACGCTTTATTTCTCAATATTAATTTCATTAAATTACCTCTTAATTATGATTTCACTTTTTAATATCGCTTTAATGATGAGTATTAATCGAGCAACTGGTTTCATCAAAAATCTTCTCTATATTGATCTTAAAACTGGCCTTTATAATGAACGACAGTTTGAGCACGTTTTATCTAAGGCAATTTCTGATCAAAATAAGCTTATTGTACTTGCAATTGATCTCTCCAATTTACAAGAATTAAATCACCATTTTGGATATCGTACAATTCACAAACTGTATATTGAGGAGCTAGCTAGAATACAATCCTTGATGATTCCATTTGGTTCTACATACAAACTTGACGGACCAGTCTTAGCATATATCATACATTCTGATCAAAACGCATTAATTGACTCAAAAACAAATCTGCTTGAAATTATTAATCAGTTGGAAAGTACCAAATTATATGAAAATCAAGAAATTCATTTTAAGTATCAGATTTTAGCAACACAGTACCCGCAAGATGGCACCTATCCAAGTCAATTAATAGACAACCTGTATCACTTGAAATACTCGAATTCACCAAGTATAAATTCTATCAGATGGTACGACCAAAGGTCTTTTGATCAGTTAAAACGTCGCATTCGACTTGAAAAGGATCTAGAACAGGCGATACAAAGTGGTGATATTTATATCGTTATACAGCCACAGGTCACTTTAAAGGATTACAAAGTTCACGGTGCTGAAATCTTAGCAAGGTGGCACCACCCTGAATATGGTGAGATTAGTCCAAATGAGTTTATTCCAATAGCTGAGCAGATGTACTTGATCGATCTACTCACGGAGCACATCGTCAAAGAAGCTTCTGTAATACATAATCAAATTGCGGAAATTAATCCTGATTTTAAATTTCAACTGGCTGTGAACATATCTGCTTTATCCCTCAATGGCAAGCTGGATAAAAGTTTTAAGAACCTCCCTCATCCTTTCGAAATTGAAATCACTGAAAGTACTTTGATTTCACTTACAGAAAATGCAAAGCAGACACTTAGCTATTTAAAATCAAAAGGCTTTACGATTGCAATAGATGATTTCGGAACTGGTTTTTCTAATCTAGAATATCTACATGCACTTGATGTCGATGTTCTAAAGATCGACAAGCGATTTGTTGATTCTATGATGAACAATGATAAAGCACTTAAGCTAGTTGAAGCATTAATTATTATGGCGCATACTTTAGGATTTAATGTCGTCGCTGAAGGTGTAGAAACAAAAATGCAATGTGATGTCCTAGCAGTATTTGATTGTGATATTATTCAAGGCTACTGGTTTGCAAAGCCTATGTTACCGAATCAATTTATCACGTTTTTTAAGAACGCTAACGATTTATAGGATTGCTTTAGGCAAATAAAGAAACC
>DJWQ01000195.1:0-1289 GCA_002441045.1 Firmicutes bacterium UBA6226
TACGCAGTTATTAAAAACGTCTATGGTCAGCCAACTGTTGTAAAACTAAGCGTTAAAACTGGTGGTGAAATGATGTTCTCAAGCACCGTTAGAACAATCGATCATACGTTAGGTAGCTTTGATATATCCACTAAGGAGAACTTTAACATCACAGATGGTACCATCGTTATAAAAGATGGACTGGTTGTTCCTTCTTCTCAATTGAATGCAAGAGACACCGTATTTGTTGTATCTGAAAGTCCTATGGGCTCATACAACAAAAACGCTATGGTTGTAAAGGTTGTAACGCCTTATGATAGCATCTTTGATAGCATTAGGATTGGTGTAGTGGAAACTGTAAATCCTTCTAATATTACTTTCACGAATTATACACAGTATACAAACAATTTCCTTAATGCAGTTAACACCAATGAGTCCGGTTATTATAAATTCTATACAGACAGCAAAATCGTCGATTTGACAGATGCGACTGATATCAAAACGATTAAGCCAGCAGATTTCTGGCATGCTTCGTATGCAAGAAGTGAAAACGTTGATAAAACATACACGTCATCTTCAGCTGGACTACAATTTGAACGGTACTATGCTTTTATGGTTGTGAACGAAGCAGACAGTGCAATTATTGCGATGCATCTTAGACAAAAAGGTCTGTTGTCAGGACAGAACTTTGACGATACTCTATATTATGAATCAGACATTCCAAAGAAACTGGAAGATACCTTTGCAGGTGCTGTTCTTTCTAGAGGCATCGTTACCGGAGATGATGCTACATGGGATCGTATAGAAATAACGGATTCACACGACTGGACAGATTATACTGGACAGTGGACAGCAAATAAAGCAAACATTTTTATTAAATACACCGACGCAATCGTCATAAAAAATAACCGAGTGATCTCGGTGGATGACATACAAATGGGCGACTATATTTATGTGATGCGTATAAAAGAAAGTGCATTGGTAATCTTTGTTGAGTAAGGAGTCACTATGAAAGTAAAATTTAAGGTAAGCATCGTCCTATTAATGGTGCTCATTTGGATCAGTACAATCACATATGAATCAAGTGCGCAGGTGGTCTGGATGGATGGCGGGCTCGTAGGGGATCTGATGATTTCAGGTACCAACGAATATCAGGAGCTATGCTTCATTACGGGTGAGCCAGTGCTTTTAAAAGGGACGGTTAAATTACCTACCATACCGACAGGAAGTGACAAGTATTCCCTGAAATATACCTTTGCACTCAGTAATGCTGCAAAAGGCATTACACTTACAAGAGATATCACTTTTGA
>DJWQ01000195.1:1348-2857 GCA_002441045.1 Firmicutes bacterium UBA6226
TGGAAGTGGCACTTATACGCTAGGAAAATACACCTTTAACGAGAGCAAACTTGAGGATAATACGCCTGCTGTCAATTATTTTTCTGGCAACATTATTTCTGAAAGAACCTACTATCTCAATGGGGATTATCTAGTTAACGAGGGCTACGTAACTTATATCATNNGATGCAAAGCCAATCGTAGGCTATGATCATCTTTATGGTAATAATGAGACCATCGTCGTCAGTCAAGAGATTCAAAGTGCCACTCCAAATGCTAATTATGATCCTAAAGTTTATGGATCAAAGGAATTTAACATTTGGACAGGCACAGTAGACATCGGCATGTCATCTACAAAGTCAGTCAGTTACCTTTATCAAAATACCGATCCTCAAAGTATCAGTTTTAGAGGCAATTATTTTCAGGTGACCAGTGAAGAGAATGTGTTGACCTACACGTATTCGCTTCCCTATATGAATGGTGGTGCGATAGACACGACAAGCACCAAACGAAATATAGGTGATGTTCATATGAGCAAGGACGTCGTGCTTGAATCTAAGGCACTTGTAACGCCAAAGATTCGCGATATCGGGGGTCACTGGGCAGAGAAAGAAATTTTCCTACTGACATCACTGGAAGTCTTTGATGTTGAAAAAGAGTATTTTGTTCCAAGCGGTGTGATTTCAAGACTTGATTTTGGTAAAGCAATGGTGGTAGCCACACATGGCGTCTTACCTGAACCAACCAGTACACAAATTATCAAAAGGATGCGACCAGGTGTTGAGACGCCTTATTTAGACATTATGGTGACCGATCCTGATTATCACTATATTGAGTACATTAAAGAAAACAATATAATGGCAGGTAAAAATGGATACTTTAAAGGTGGTGAAACGCTCACGAGGGCAGAGGCCATAACCATTATGATCAAAGCTCTAGGACTGGAGTATATGGCACCTGCACCGCCATATCGCACGAGCTTTGCGGATGATGCAGCTATCCCAGAATGGGCGAAAGACTATATATACATGGCCAATGAAATCGGACTGGTAACTGGTACACCAGAGGGCTATATTAACCCAAATAAAGCGGTTACAAAGGCTGAAGCAGCGGCGATGATCAATAGCTTTATCAATCATCTTAAGGACTACATCACTTATGACTACAGAGAAAAGATATTAAATAGATAAACGAGTAGAAATAGAAAAACCCCACGTTTTAAGTTGATACATGAACCGATCCAAGTAAGTTAGAGTAAAAATTCTAACTTTAAAGTGATCAGTGGGGCTGTCGGGAAATAGATAGTTCCGAAAAATATTTATAATCAAAAAGGAAATCCTCCTACCGATGTCGAATAAACATAGTAGGAGGATTTTTGTACGAAAAAAAGATGGTCTGACCACCATCTTAATCTCGTTGCACGTAGTCTTGCAACAACCGTACAAAATAATAAAAACATGCATAATTATTATAACGAATTTTTTGAATTAGGGCAACTTCGGATTAATTATAGTTTATATCAACTTGGCG
>DJWQ01000259.1 GCA_002441045.1 Firmicutes bacterium UBA6226
CATGATTTGAGAAAATCGTTTCTGGAGCGCCCTGTGTGATGATTTTTCCTTCGTCCATAAATACGATTCGATCCGCTACTTCCTTTGCAAACTGCATCTCATGTGTGACAACTACCATGGTAAACCCTTGACGGCTGAGTGCCTTTATCACCTCTAAAACTTCACCCACTCGCTCGGGATCAAGTGCAGAGGTCGGTTCATCTAATAAAAGGACTTCAGGTTCAAGCGCCAGTGCTCTGGCGATGCCGACACGTTGCTGCTGTCCACCAGACAGTTGATGTGGGTAGGATGCTAGTTTATCTTCAAGTCCAACCTGTTGAAGGACATTTTTCGCTCTATGATCTGCCTCTTTTTCACTTAGATCCTTTGCTTTTACAAGTGGTAGTGTCAGATTTTTCAGTACGGTAAGATGGCTAAAGAGACCAAAATTTTGAAAAACCATTCCCGTTTTTTCTACCAGTGATTTTTGAAAGGCTTTAGTTATTTTCTGAACGGTCAAGCTGGTACCCTCTATTTCGTAAGTACCGGCATCTGGCTTAACCAACAAATTCAGCGACTTTATTAAAGTAGATTTCCCCGATCCAGATGGCCCAATAATTGCGACGACTTCCCCTTTGCTCAATTCAAAGTCCACTTGATCCAGCACCGTTAATTGACCGTAACGTTTGGTTAATCCAGTTACTTTTAGGATTGGCACTGACTTTAAGTCATTCGACTCATATAACATTAGATGCTCTCCTTTCCCGCAGCCATCTTACTTTCAAGCTGCCTATTAATGAAAGTAACTGCCATCACGATCAACCAATACCATATGCCTACTGCTAGATAAACCTCGAAAAATCGATAATTTTGAGCGGCACGCATTTTGGCAAGACCTAGTAAATCGCTGATGCCAAGCATAAAGGTTAACGATGTCCCTTGGATGACGCCTATAAAAGTGTTGCCCAGTGAAGGTAAAGCGATTTTCATCGCCTGTGGTAAAACGATGTACCAAAGGGTTTGCAGCTTTGTTAGACCAACCGTGTAAGCAGCATCACTTTGTAATGAATCCACGGCTCCAAGAGCACCCCTGATAGATTCAGCCACATAGGCACTGGCATTAATACCCATTACCAAAACCGCTGATTGAAAAGCGCTAAGTTTTCCAATTATGGGAAACAACTGTGGTAATCCGAAGAAAAATAAAAACAACTGAATCATCAGTGGGGTTCCTCTAAAGAAAGAAACCCATACACCAAGAATTTTATTGAGTTTGGTTTGTCGCAATATGCCGATGATCGTTCCTAAAATAAGTCCTATCGCCATGGCGATGATTGCTATCAGTAAAGTTCTTGGCAATGCTTTTGTCAATTCAACAAAAGCATTTACCAGCACCTCAGGTTTAAAGTTCATGCGTCTACCTTTCTGTTATATCGACGTTGAAATATTTAAGTGAAAGTGATTTCATCGTACCATCCGCATACATGGCTTCAATCGCTTGATTGACTTCGATTAGAAATGCACCATTTGCTTCACTTTTTACGAAAGGAAAAGCATTTGTAAGCGATTCGATCGGCTCACCTGCAAGCTTTAAGTTTAAACCTGACTCGTTCACTACTGAAAGCAGTGCCAATTTGTCGTTTAATACAGCGTCGATTCTGCCCAGTGACAAATCTTGATATGCGCCTGAACCACTGTCGTATGTCACCACTGTGATTTCATTTGCGGTATCAAATGCCTTCACCATCGTTTCATAGTTTGAGCCTAAGCTAACGCCAACTTTCTTACCTTTTAAGGTTTCAAGGTCATACACAGAAGCATCATCTGCTCTCGTCATAAGCTGTGCCCCATAGTAGACATAAGGCACTGAAAAATCGTATTTTTCTAAACGCTCGTCAGTAATGGTAATTTGGTTGGCAATGGTATCGATCTGACCTACGTCTAGCATCCCGAAAAGACCGCTAAAATCACTTGTAACGAACTCTACTTCTCTACCTGTTCTTTTCGCAATTTCTTGCCAAACCTCTACATCAAAGCCTGTCAATGTACCACTTTCATCTAAATAGGTGTAAGGTTTATAAGAACCACTCATACCAACTTTTATTGCAGTTGATTCAGCAGTATCATTATTTGATTCATCGGTGTTATTAATCTCTGTTGATGTCATCTCAGTGCTATTAGCTGCTGTATTCTCTGTATTCTTACCTGACAGTAGTTGACTACCCGCGTATAAAGCTATGCCCACTACTGCAATGATGAGTATGATTATTAAACTTTTATTTTTCATTTTTGTTCTCCCTTATTTTTCTCTAATAAATTCTATTTTTGTGTTTTAAATCTTTTTTCCAAAATTAACTTTGAAAATCTTCATTATTTTGAAATACTTTCGAACGTACTCCATTTGTGACTGCAAGTATACTTTTGAACAAATAAAAAAGGGAAGGTCTAAAAACCTTCCCATAGATTACAAATATTCATCTAGATGTGGAAACTATTTTTTAGCACTCAAATTAGCCATTATTCACTTCTTTCGAAAGAACAACAGCAACAGCATGCTAAATGACTTGGATTCAATTGTAAGCTTCTATCCTCTTTGCGATTCATAAAATTACTCCCAATCTCATAGTTTCTGCTTGTAGTATACGCAATCAATTCCGACTTGTCAACTACGAATTAAATAAATTACTTTTTTTTAATGAAATTGAATCTCATTTGTGTTTATTACAAATTTGTTCGGATATCTATATACTAGAAAGGGGCGTGTCATATGCGATATATCATGGGTATTCAAATCGGAGATCAGGAACAAGACGAAAAGCGAGTAAAAGAGTTATTGTCAAGACACGGACATATCATAAAAACCCGTCTTGGCTTACATGACAATACGTCATCAAAATCCACTAAAGGGATTATATTAATAGAATTTGTTAAAGGCTTCGATTCTGAAATTGCCTTCATGCAGGCTGAGCTTTCAGAACTGCCTACTGTAGAGGTTCGTCAAATGACATTTACACAGTAGTAAATAGCTCCAGGTATCGGGCCTTAAGATTTTAACCAAGCGAGATTCTGACTTAAAAAAAACCTCCCAACATTAAAGTTGAGAGGTTCACTTATATCATT
>DJWQ01000069.1 GCA_002441045.1 Firmicutes bacterium UBA6226
GATCAAGTATATGGACAACTGCTCTTAGATGCTGAAAAACAAGCTCATAATTATTTTGTTGAAGCAGAATTTAGTCAGAATTCAGTAATCAAGGTATGGCGTGACGCTTTTCAAAAATTCAAGACGAAGAAGGGTGCTAGGTCTTCTATAGAAGCGCTTTTGAAGCGTGTGAACAATGGCAATTCAGTTGGTTGTATCAACCCACTTGTAGATATCTACAATTCAATTTCTCTTAAATATGCGATGCCATGTGGCGGTGAGGACATCGATACATTTGTAGGTGATGTTAAGCTGACAAAGGCTTTGGGAGATGAACCCTTTATTACACTAGGTACTGATGAAAGTGCCCCACCTAATGAGGGTGAAATCGTTTATAAGGACGAAGCCGGTGCCATCTGTCGCTGCTGGAACTGGAGAGAATCGGTCAGAACGATGCTCACAGAAGAAACGAAAAATGCATTTTTGTGTATCGAGTTAGTTGATGAAAGTAGGGAATCAGATTTTAATGAGGCTTTAAGAGAGCTTTCTGAACTTACTCAAAAACATCTAGGTGGAACTTTTGAAGTATTTGTATTAGATCACTCGCTTAGAAGTTTAGAAATTTAAGTGCGTACCAAATTAAACTTAATGTATACTCAAATACCCACGAAATATTGCAAAGCAATAAAAGTACTCACTTTATGAGTACTTTTTTTTATATTCAAGTGAGCACGTACAAGTATAAATGAAAAAGTATTAAAATAAACTACAAAATAATAGTTGACCGGTATACTAATTGAGAATATAATGAAAATATAGTTCGCCGGTAAACCAATTAGATAGGTAGGTTATTATATGGGATTAAGTTTGAACGATGTTGTAAAGCCACAAAAAGAAGAGTTGAATAAGAGAGCTGTCATTTATGCGAATGATAAGTCACCTACGAAGCGACTATATGTTGAAGGTGGAAAAAGTAAATTTAGTAAAAGCGATATAGGTACTTTATTAAAAAATATTGGAAGTATTTATAGGTTGCCGATGACACTTAATAAAGCAGTGAAGCTTATTAAGAGTGATACTGATAGTAACTCAAATACAATGACATATGATACATTTGTTCGATTTGAAGCACTTCTTAAATCATTGGGCGTTGATGATTACGGTTTTTTTGAAATTAGCTCGAATCAGCTTTTTAAAGATTGTGGTGTCCCACATAAGTATGCACTGGTATTTTCATCAGGAATGTCATATGACGCTTTTAAATCTGCTCCTAGTATGATTTGTCAACTAGAAGTTGCTAAGGTGTATAGCGTAACCGGAGACATAAGTAATAAGGTATCGGAATTTTTACAAAGTGAAGGCTTTGGTGCAAGTCCTAATCACTCAATGGGAGGTCAAATTGATTATTCGATGGCATTAGAATGGGCAGGCATAGGTATTGTCGGGAGACATAGCATGGCGATAACAAAGAAAAATGGGCCTTGTCACAGAGTATCAGTCGTCTATACAAATATTGAAAACTTGAGTGATTTTATAAATAACAACATTGAAGATCTATATTGGATTAAAGATTTTTGTCAAAAATGTGGAAAATGTATTAGGTCTTGTCCAACAAATGCAATCTATTCAGAACCACTAACCCAAGAGGGGCAAACGCCTACGAGAATCAATTATGAAAACTGTTGTGAAGGGTTTCAAAATTACGGTTGTGGTTTATGCATTAAAGCATGCCCATTTTCTTCAGGCAATTATGAAAAGCTAAAGTCATTACAATTGAAGAAAGAGTGGTAGTGATAGGTCTAGCTCCTATCTGAAGTCGATTTAAACGAAGTGAATTCATAATTGAAAGAAATGTAATAGTAGGGTTTGCCTATTTTGTTCTTGTAACATTCTCTTTTCTTGAGTTTATTAAGAGAACAAGTTTTGACAATCAGTGATTTGATTGATCTCAGTATTGAAAGGAGAGATGAATATGTATAATTTTATTACAGCTTTTGTTATAGCTTCATTTACGTTAGGTACTGCAATTTTTTACATTCTTTCATGTGTTGAAAGAAGTGTGTTAGGACTTGTTTTCAAAGGAAGTAAGACTAAGGTATTAGAAGAGAACGTCCGATTTACGCACGCCTCATTAAAAAGATTAAGCCCACTTTTACCACCATCAAATGGTTTTGTGATTTTATTTGGTAATATTGCAATGATTATTCAAGGTTTTTTAAGAAGTTGGGACATTCTTTCAATACTAATTTTGGTCGTGTATTGGGTACTGATGCTTTATATCATTATTTTTAAGAAAATTGCTGAAGATGTAAAAAATATTAAAGAAACACCAAATGACGCTTCGATCCATAAGGTTACTGAAAATGTAAGACGCTTAATCGTACAGCATCACTTGGGATTAGCAGCTAATTTGGCGGTTGTTGTTATTGAGTTCGTTATCATCATAGTCGGATAATAATTGAAATTTTCATTATAGGAGAAGAAAAATGAAACTATATAAAATCATGAAGAAACCACCTTTCTTTTTAAGTGCATCGCATTGGATGACTAAGAATGATCATCCAGTTAAAAATGGGCCAAACTCTAGACAGGCGGTTATTATTCCGCTTTTGCTGATTCAATATGGAAGTATAAGTGCAAAAGCTAAAACCATGACGAAGTTGAAAAAGTATTTTATTTCTTCGCTTAAACAAATGGTTGTCAGTGCAAGGAGTTTAAAAGACAACCCTCATCTAGGTAAGAAACAGATTGACCAAAAAACTTTAGATGACTTGGAAATATATGCACACGAACTGGGTATATCGTCAATTGGATATACAAAAGTAAATCCTAATTTCATTTTCAAGGATTTCGAAATCTTATATGACAATGCAATTATGTTTACTATGGAAATGAAAAAGGAGGAAATCGATCAAAATCCTAGCTTAGCGTCAAGTAAAGAGATCTTTAGAACGTACGAAGCATTGGGAATCGCAGTCAATAAAATTGGGGATTTTTTAAGATCACGCGGTTATGATTGTCATCCAAGTCCTGCAATAGGTGGCGATATTAATACCGTACCAACGGCACAAGATGCAAATATGGGCTTCGTAGGTAAGAATGGGATTTTAATTACACCTGAGTTTGGACCGTGTGTAAGACTGGCAGCGGTGTTTATAGATGTTGATAATTTACCATTAGCAACTGAAAATGAACATAAATGGATTGCAGAGTTCTGTAAAACCTGTAATAGATGTGTCAAGTCATGCCCTGCAGGGGCTATTTATGAAGAACCAAAAGAGCTTGAAGATGGTACACATGTTTATATTGATCTACATAAGTGTGCGCCTCCGTTTTCTGAAGGATGCTCTAAATGTATCAGTTCATGTGTTTTTACAGGTGGTAACTACGATAAGATAAAAGCAAGCTATGATAGAAAGCAGAATCAGACCATCAAATTGTAATTATTTAGTGTATTATGAGTATAAAACGGATATAATTCAAGATAGGATTCAAGTAAACAAATGAAGGGATAAATGATATGGAAGCAAGTGATTTTGGGAAACTTATCAGGGGAATAACTTCAAATGTCAATAATTATATAAGTGAAAAGATTGAGCCTTATGGTATAAAACAAGGTCAGTTCGAGTATTTTTTACTTATTTTCATGTCTCCTGGGATTAACCAACTTGAGCTAGGGAAGCTAAAGCATGTTGGCAAAGCAAGTGTAACCAAGGCTTTGAAAATATTAGAAGAAGATGGATTTATCAATCGCGTAAATGATAGCAATGATAAAAGAAACACTTTATGTTATGTGAGTGAAAAAGGTGAAAAGATAGCCGAGCATTTAATCAAAATAAGAGAAATTGCTGAAACCGAAATGTTTATTGG
>DJWQ01000062.1:0-1879 GCA_002441045.1 Firmicutes bacterium UBA6226
AGTCCTTGTCCTAGGTCACCAAACATGGCACCAAATAGAAAGACATACGCAATTCCCATAAAAGCGGTTGGGTCAATCTCGTTGTGAGATGGTGTGCCATACATGTTCACGAGCGTCTCGAATGGCTGAAAAAAAAAATTGTTTTCCATCCTCGTAGGTACGGGAATGAGTGGAGAAACTTCCTCCGCAGTTTTATATGAAACTAAAATGTCTGGATGCTTTGCAAACGCATCTTCAAAATGGTCCTGTTTCTCACTTGGCACCCATGCTGAAAGATAAGCAAAATTTGCAGTGGCACCGACCTTCACACGAATCGTATCAATTTTAGCTTCCATAATCAGCTTAGAATAGAGGATATCAATCGCTTCACTTTGAGCGTGTAGCTTGTGTTTGGCTACTTCGAGTACCTCTTTTAGCTGCTGCCTATAGGCATGTAAGTCCTCATGAATCTGTTCGAGCATTTTAAAAGGTACATCTAGATAGCTTTCAGGAATCGATATCTCCATGAAATTCGTACTTCTTAGGATTCTACCCATTTCCACATCTAGGCTTTTAGGTGTTAGAATCATATAAAATTCTTTTTCTTCTGAACTGCCGACGTGAAGGACGATTGCTTTAATATTTTCATAGTTTTGTGCAATTTTACGTGCCTTTTCTCGTGTTAAATAACCAAACTTCATGGTGAAATGATGAAGATTAATGAGCTTGCTAAAGTCCACATCAATATTTTTCATATAATCAAGTGGCTTTAGATCTTCAAGCGTTTGAATGTTCTCAGTAAGGCGCCGGATTTCTTCAGTCTGACTGGCATAGTCATCACAAAGCTGATCGATTTCTTTCTTAATCTTTTCAAATTGATGCTCGCCATGCATATATTTGGTCTTAATTTTAGGCTCATATTTCATATCCTGTAACGTTTGCTCGAGTTTTTGCGTGTATTGCTTGATTTCCTTGTTTTCCTTTATGGGGACGATGTCCTCCATATCTAAGATTTCATCTGCATGTTCTTTAGAGATACCGATATTGAATTCACCTTCGTTAATCTCCAAAAATGTATCTATGAACTCGCATTTGCCGATGAGAATCAAGTCACGAATCAACTCATCTAGTCCGTTCCTACGACAGACTATATTGACCATAGATAGTTTTTTAATTGCCATTTAAATTACCTCTCAATCTCTCGGATGAGCAAGTCTTTCACATCCTCTGAATGGTAGTGAATGCCCTCCAAGATGGTAAATAAATCTCTAATTTCGTATTCGAATTTAAAAAGTAGTACCACGGGAACTGCGATTGAAAAAGTTGCCTTTTTGGTATAATCATTGAGTGCATAATAGAGGTGTCTTTCCATTTCACGCTCCATCATATATTCTTTATCGCTAAAGATATCTTTGTAATCACCGCTGGAGATAAACGTTCTAAATTCATCTAGAGGCAGATAACACAACATCTTTACGGCTTTTTCGTCGTAGCGCCTACCATGTAACAGCGTAAAGTTAAAAAGCTCCTCTGACGATATATCAAAGAATCGTCGCCCTCTATAGAGCCACTGAATATTGAGAATATCGATGTTAATTCCTAATAGCTCAAGCATAATTTCTCGGTCGTACTTACCCAGTTTAGTGATGGCTTGATACAGTCGATCAAAGTAGAGTTTATCGAGCACCATTTCCATATGGAAGACCATGAGTGAAGCATCATCCTCGATGAATTGTTTCAGTGGATTATAGTAGAGTGTCTCTTTTAAGCTTTCAATGAATTCGGTGATCGTCGTAGCCTTGCTCAGTTCACCATAATCTAAATTTGAGTAAAGTGAAGAGAATATTAAATGTGTTTCAAGGTTTTCAATCTTATCGTCTCTAGCCAATAATCTAAGATA
>DJWQ01000062.1:1945-3444 GCA_002441045.1 Firmicutes bacterium UBA6226
ACAGTATGATAATGCGTTTGGTTTCTCAAATAATCAATAACTTCTTGAAAGGTTTCAAGCTTGAGAAGCTCTTTATAATGATGATCCGTTAGCAGCCGACCCATAATGGCTTTTGCTTTCGCGATAGCGGCTGCATGTGTACCAACTTTGTCCACAATAGCCTCCTAACGCTGTAGATTTAATTTACTAAGTGCGTCCTTAATTAAAGTTTCCTTACCAGATTCGTACAGCTGATCCATCGATTCTAGTTTGCTTCTGCATTCCGCTTCTTTTTCTTCCTTCTCCTTATTTGCTTCAGAAAGGATGAGATCGTAAAGCTTCTTGCCTTGCTCAGCCTGAAGGAGATTGGAGTTGTTTTCAATATTGCGGCGAATATCCTTGAGTTTTTTCTCTCGATCTTTAATCTCTGCTTGGAGCTGTTCAATCGTTTGATCGGTACTTTCGTCGATCTCAATGATTCGTTTTAATACGGATGTGACTAAAATATCATCCAATTTGATCACCTTCTAATCTTTAATGTAAATTTAAAGTCCTGTAAAATTAATTGTCTCGGAAGATATCATTATAACTACCCAATATTTATGGAAAATATATAAAAACGGTTATAATGTTATAGAGATTATAAATTTAAGGTCCAATATAAGTTTCTACCTTAATTATAAACCTGATTTTACAGAATTGTGCAAATTTTATGAATTTAAGTATAAAAAATAGAACATATGACGAATCATCTCTTTTTGGGGTATATTTTAAAGTAATGAAGATAAGAAGTAGAGAAAGTCTAATTAGCGGTAAAAATATATAATTATGTGACGATAATTTGAAAATTAATGAGATGGAAAAGGAGAAATATATGGCAAGATTTGATGTTACAAAATCCAGTTTTGGTGGGGTATATCCACTTTATATCACTAAGGCAGAAAGAAAGGGAAGAACCAAAGCGGAAGTCGACGAAATTATATTTTGGTTAACGGGATATGATGAAATTGGGTTAAAAAAAGTGATCGATGACGCAGTCACATTTGAAGATTTTTTTAAAGAGGCACCTGAGATGAATGCTTCAAGAGGACTGATAAAAGGCGTTGTATGTGGTGTACGCGTCGAAGAGATTGAAGACGATACGATGAGAGAAATCAGATATCTCGATAAATTGATAGATGAACTTGCTAAAGGTAAGGCAATGGAGAAGATTCTTCGAAAATAATTATATAAGAAGTACCGAGAGAACAAAACGCTGTATTTGTCCTTTATCAATAAGGACAAATACAACGTTTTTTTATTAATTAACATAAGCCTAACAGTTTGTGTTTAATTATACGAAACAATTGAATCCACATAATAACCACAAATTCTTATCCTATAATGATCATGAGATTATCTGTAGGAGGATTCGGATGGACGAATACCAGAAGCAATATCGTATTAAGATCAGTGGCATGACCTGTGTGCAGTGTCAGAATAAAATTCAAAAAGAGTTACTTAAACATCCGGGAGTTATC
>DJWQ01000107.1:0-1896 GCA_002441045.1 Firmicutes bacterium UBA6226
GATTATATCGAGGAAATGATTGGCGAAGGATTTAAGAAAAATCCGATCGTTTTAAGAGATTTGCTAAAATATAGAGAAGACAAAAGCGCTCAAGACGCACTTTTCAAAATCAAACACCACAACAAAGAAAAGCTTGCGAAGTTTATCTACGAAAAACAAGGTATTAAGATTGATCCTTATTCTATCTTTGATATGCAAGCAAAAAGAATCCACGAGTACAAACGTCAACACCTGAACATCCTTCACGTACTCCATCTTTATAACAAATTAAAAGAAAATCCAAATTTGGACATACCTCCTAGAACTTTTATCTTTGCTGGTAAATCAGCGCCAAGCTACTACGTTGCAAAACAGATTATCAAGCTCATCAATACCGTAGCAGATCTGGTCAATAATGATGCGAGCATCAAAAATAAACTCAAGGTTGTTTTTTTACCTAACTATGGTGTATCATTAGCAAGTAAAATGATACCAGCTGCTGATGTAAGCGAACAAATATCAACAGCATCAAAAGAAGCATCAGGTACTGGTAACATGAAGTTTATGATGAACGGTGCCATAACGCTAGCAACCTTAGATGGCGCAAATATTGAAATTAAGAACGAAGTTGGTGAAAATAATATCGTCCTTTTCGGACTTAAAGATCATGAAGTGTATGACTTTTATCACAATGGTCATTATAGTGCATATGAAGTTTACAACTCAAATCCTAACTTAAAACTTGTAGTCGATCAATTGATTAATGGCTTTTTACCCGTCGCCAAAGAAGAATTTTCTCCAATCGTAGATCGTCTCTTGCGTTTTAACGATGAGTTTTTTGTCCTTGAAGATTTCGAAGCCTATGCAGATGCGCAAGAAAGAATCGGTCTTTACTACCGAGACAAAGCGCATTGGATGAAGATGTCTTTGACAAATATCGCTTGCTCGGGTGTTTTCTCAGCCGATTATACGATAGAAAAATACGCTTCAGGTATTTGGAACATCAACCGAAAACCTCTTGATTTCAAGTTATAATGAATAAATGTAAAGTAAAGGTGAAAGTATGATTATTAAAGAATTGCCGATTTCAGAAAAACAACTTGGTGCACAGTACTCAAAAGAATCAACAACTTTTAACGTTTGGGCACCAACACATGATAAAATCAGTCTTGCCTTATACGATACAGAGAAAGGCTTATTCAGGTCGCTTTTTCCTATGGAAAAGGCACCTGATGGTGTTTTCTCGACTTGTATAGATGGCGATTTACACGGGTATTATTATACGTACCTTGTAGATGGGCCAACAGGTATTGCAGAAGTGACAGATCCTTATTCAGTTACCGCTTCAGCAAACAGTGTTAGAAGCGGGGTCATTGACCCACAAAAAACCAATCCTGAGAACTGGGAAACACACCATCGTCCAAAGGGTTCGTTGGGTTGCGACGCGGTTTTATACGAAGTTCATGTTAAGGACTTTTCAGGCCATCCTTACAGTGGCATGAAAAACAAAGGCAAATTTTTAGCCTTTACTGAAAACGGTACCAGTATTCAAAACACTAAAACCGGACTAGATCATATCGTCGATTTGGGCGTGACACATGTCCATCTAATGCCTGTCTATGATTTTCTTTCAGTAGATGAAGAAGTCGATAATTTAGATGGCAATTACAATTGGGGCTATGATCCAGAGTTGTATAATACGCCGGAAGGCAGTTACGCAAGTAACCCTCATGATCCTGTGGCCAGAGTCAAAGAACTCAAAATGGCCATACAGTCCTTGCATGAAAATGGTATCAAAGTCGTTTTAGATGTGGTTTACAATCATACCTACCAAACCAAAACTTCGAATTTTAACACATTGGTCCCAAATTACTATTACAGAATGACTGAAGAAGGTTATTTCTCCAATGGTTCAGG
>DJWQ01000107.1:2071-3757 GCA_002441045.1 Firmicutes bacterium UBA6226
ATGCGCGTCTATAAGGGTGTACAGTGTGATCAAGGCTATGCACTTTTTAATGATGACTTTAGAGATGCAATCAAAGGCGACAATGATGGCACGGGTAAAGGTTATATCCACGGCAACCGCGACATGAAGCATCGTGTTCATACAGGAATCGTCGGTTCGATACCATACGATCAGAAATACATCGGCTTTACAACACATCCTTGCGAAACCATTAATTATTTTAACTCGCACGATAATTTGATATTGGCGGACAAACTTAAAATTACATCGCCAGATGCCAGTGAAGATCAATTAATCAAGCAAAATAAAATGGCATTTAACCTGCTCTTTTTGTCACAAGGAACACCTTTCTTTCACGCTGGGAACGAGTTTATGCGCGACAAGTTTGGCTATCACAACTCATATAATGCACCACTCTCTATCAACGCCATTGATTGGGACCTAAAGGTTAAGCACATTGATTTCTATCATTATGTTAAAGGACTGATTCAGCTTCGAAAGGATTATCCATGCTTTAGGCTCAAATCCATTTTCGATATTCAAAAAAGAGTGCATTTCATAGAAGAAAATGACTTCGCAGAAGCTTTTAAAGATGCCATCGTCTATATCATTAAAGAGGATGCCAGCGAGGATTATGATTGCCTTTTAGTTGCGCATAATCCAGGAAACGACCCATTACTGCTATCTGTTCATCAGATGAAGGAAGCTATTTTGGATTTCTATATTCCTGAGCCTATACACGAACCTGCAAAAGTGCAAAAGCATCATAAAACAGCACACGGTAAACATCATGAAGCACTAGACCACCCGAAAACAACCAAGCATACAAGTTCAAAAGGGCATACAACTCTAAAACCGGAGATATCAAATGACCGTTTGAAAATTGATTTGTTATTCGATGAACGCGGCTATTTGGAAATTTGCGAGGCCATTGACCCCGTCAACCACCACGTCGTTAGAGTTGCACCAAACACTTCCGTTGTCTATAGACTCGGTCATAAACCGAAGATGGCATTAGAGCCATCTGTAAAATAATCTAACTTTCAACATCAAAATAAAAACAGCAAAGTTAATCAATATCAAATCAACATTAAAATATAACAATATCAAATTAATCAACATCACTAAAAATCAACAAAATATGAAATATTGCGTAAAAAAGAGGCTGTGCTTATCTCATAACGAGATATGCAACAGCCTCTTCTAATTAACAACTTGATCCGCCGCCCTTTACTGGACCGACAGAATAACTATAGCCATTCCATCTTACCTGGACTTGACCAAATGCTTCTTCTAAATATTTTTCCATAATAAACTTGATACCACCAACTTCTTCAACGATATCATCTTCTTTTATCTGATCTAGACCTAGACCAAAGCTTGGGCCACCTCAGCCCATTCCTGCAATATAGACTCTTAAATTCTGTGGCTTGTCCACTTGCTTTTCAAGGACACCACGGATACGTTCAAGAGTTTCTTGATCCACTACAAAATACATAGTCCCCTCCATGTCTCATTAAATCCATTTTAAGTCTATGCAATCACAGACTCATGCATGACAATTATACCCGAATTATTCCGTATAAAACAGTGACTAAGACACGCTCGGTCTAGTACTGAATTCTCTCCAGCTTTATAAAAACATTCTGGCATTGAGCCCTCAGATTTTACATCAATTTCTTTGCT
>DJWQ01000213.1 GCA_002441045.1 Firmicutes bacterium UBA6226
GAAGCACTTAAAAAAGTTGAAGAAAATCAGATTGATTTAATTGTTTTAGATGTTATGATGCCGAAACTAGATGGTTGGCAGACGCTAAGAGAGATTCGAAAATCACATCGCATACCGGTTATTATGCTTTCTGCAAGAGGAGAAGAATACGATAAATTGCTCGGCTTTGAGATGGGTGTGGACGATTATGTGGTGAAGCCATTTAGTCCAAGGGAGTTACTTGCTAGAATCAAAGCGGTTTTAGCACGTGCAGCGGCTCCAGTCACTGACAACGACTCTAAGCTGATTTTCGACGGTTTAATATTAGATGCGAATGCGCGTACGGTCGATAGAGAAGGTAAACGCCTTTCTTTAACGCCGAAGGAGTATGAGCTGCTTTATTTCTTAATGCAAAACCCAAGACATGCCTTTTCGCGTGAGCAGCTTTTAAGTGCGGTTTGGGGTTACGATTTTTATGGCGATGATCGTACCGTAGATACCCATATTAAAATGTTGAGAGAGCATTTGGGTGAATATCGAAACTATATTGTAACGGTTTGGGGTGTCGGTTATAAATTTGAACCAAAAAATTGAGGTGGCGATGAAGGGGTTACGAAGTAAAATTTGGGCATGGTTGATGGCGCTTGTAATGGTAATAATCGTTCTACTTTGGTTATTTCAAGTGGTTTTTTTAGAGAATTTTTATTATAAGGTTCATTTCAGCCTAATTGAAGATAAAATTATGACAGTTGCCAGTCATCTTGAGACATCGAATCTAATAAATGCGACTGACCTTTCAAGTGCACTGAATAACGATCAGCTGGATGCGCTAGAAAGCTTGACAGAAGTGTCGGGATTAGGTGTCATGCTGATTAATAATGAGGGCGATATTCTTTATCAAGAATCTTTGGTATTTGAACAAATGTTCAAGAGAAGTCTGGCAACTCAGCTAGAGTCAGCCCTACTCGGTGAAACTCAGATTGAAACCATTAGTCATATGCGATTTGACTCGGATTATTGGGTGATGACGCATCCTGTAAAGGATACTAGTGGAAAGGTCATTGGCGCTATTGCAGTTACAGCACCGATCGAAGCGGTTTCAGAAACTGTAGGCATCATTAAGCAACAGTTGATTTGGATTACTGGGATTATTTTTGTTTTGGCATCAGTGGTTGCATTTTTGATTGCAAGAGAACTGAGCCGTCCACTCCTAAAGCTCGAGAAAGCCACACAGCAGATCGCTGAAGGTCATTTTGAGATAGTGACAGGAATTAAGAGGCGAGATGAGATTGGACAGTTGGCGAGAAACATTGAGGAGATGGGCCATTCATTGGGGCAGATTGATCAGCTTAGGAGAGATTTAATCGGCAATCTATCGCATGAGCTTAGGACGCCGCTCAGTGTAATTAAGGGTTATTCTGAAACGATGATCGATGTCACTGGTGATGACCCGGTTAAGCGAAACAAGCAGCTCAATCTCATCATAGAAGAAACCAACCGATTGACCGATATGATTCAGGACATTATGGATTTATCAAGGCTTCAATCCGGTCAAATGGCATTAGATCGCGATGCTTTTGACCTCGTGGAAGTGATGCAGCAAATCAAGCTAAAATTCGAGATTTTTACTGTGGTTGAACTTGTGTCGGATACAGAAATGGCCATCGTGTCTGCAGACCGTTCAAAGATCATACAGGTATTGACCAATTTAACTTCCAATGCCATACATCACAGTCAAGCCGTTGGTGAAAATGCCACGAAGGTCGTTATGAAGCTGATATCCAGTGAGAGGGACTATCGAGTTGAAATCATCGATTATGGTAAAGGCATTCCTTTAGAAGAACAAAGTAAAATATGGGATCGGTTTTATCAAATCGAATCGAGGGAAGATGGCAAACCATCTGGATCAGGTGTTGGACTTGCTATCGTTAAAGGCATTTTAGAGGCGCATCAGTTTAATTATGGTGTGGACTCAATTCCGAATCGTGAGACGCATTTTTGGTTTGAGATGCCTAAGATGCAACATTTACAATAAGTGAGAAAAAGCAATTCACTTATCAACATAGTTTTTCAATATGTTTTAATAAAAAGACGTAAGTTGACTTCAACTTACGTCTTTTTTTTAAGCCACAATCTCGCTTGTGGTAAAATATGAGGGCTCGATGCCCGAAGATTTTTATTGCAACATAATTAGTTGATGTATCATCTGAATGGACTATGTCTAAAGATAATTATAGTAAAGATTTTTTATAAGAAAATAAATTTCAGAAAATTCTGAGAAAACGTTTGCAACTTTTTCGGTTGAGTCATATAATAGGATAAAATCTGTGGTATTACCACAAGGAGGTTTTATGAAAAATGCTATCTCAGCAGAAAGTACAGCTGAAAATTACATACTTGAAAGAATTTTAAATGGCGTGTATGAGCCATTTCAATACCTGGAACCTGAAAGAGATCTTGCGATTCAATTGTCACTTAGTCGACCAGTTATCCATAAAGCGATCATAAGGCTTGAAGCAAAGGGCGTAGTGACCATCGTTCCAAGAAAAGGGATTCGAGTAAACGATTATACTGAATCGGGAAAGCTTAGTTTGCTCGAGCACTTATATCCACTTGAAAGAGGCAAATATCCGACATTGAACAAAGCTATGCTTCAGTTTTTAATTAGCAATCTAAAAGCGACTTTATATGAAATTAAGCATTTATCTCAACAAAGAAAGGCAGATTTAAAAGAGCAGCTATGTCATTTGGATATAGAAGAGGGGATTCATGTTTTTGTGTGGGTGAAAACACTGGCGAGAGCGATTGACAATCCCATATATGCCATGCTGTTTAATGAGTTCGAAGT
>DJWQ01000223.1:0-636 GCA_002441045.1 Firmicutes bacterium UBA6226
TTTCCTTACTTACTCGTTAGGTTAAAGAGATATAAAAATTGTCAGTTGTCATATATGGATCGAGAGGGCAATGAACAAACCATTTTATTAGAGAATGATCTATCAGAACTCATCCAACATGAGTACGATCACTTAGATGGCATCCTTGCAACCATGCGGGCTAAGCATATCAAAGATTTAGTGCATAAAAAGCTTTAAGTTTAGCCGAATCCTTTTTGATTTCTAAGATAAATCTAATGAATGTTGCAACAATAAATGTTAAACTATTCACAGATTTTGAGCTTTTGGAGGCCGCATATGAAAATAAAATTTAGAGATAAAATAGGGACGCGTATAATTGCATTGACGATTATTGCCATAGCATTGCTATCGACTTCTATAACAGGTATCACCTATTATATGATTGAGAAGGATTTAAGAGAGAGAACAGATTTAGAAGCTAAAGATGTTTATGAGGCAGTGGTTGAGCATATTGCGTTCGAAGATTTGGATGCTTTAATTACATCGCCTAATATTGAGAATCAAAGCTATTCTCGCATTAAAGAGACGATGATGTTAATTAGAGAGGCTGTTGGTGCTGAATATTTGCATATCGTTATCCAAACGGGTGAAGGTTACAGATATTTAGTGGATGGT
>DJWQ01000223.1:683-4314 GCA_002441045.1 Firmicutes bacterium UBA6226
TTTCCAGTTAAAAATAGTCAAGGAAATACGATTGCTTACTTGGGTGCTGATTTTAATATTACTGAAGAGGTTGCGCAATCTGAGGCAACTTTTAGGATGATTTTAGTATTTACACTTGGTTTTATCGTAATTGTAAGTATATTATTAATCTTAATTATTAGAAAGGCTTTAAGACCAGTACATTATCTAAGTAGTAGATGTAACGCAATTGCAGAATATGATTTAACTCAGAATATCCAAACCAATTTTAGAGGTGAATTCTCAATTTTAGCGGTTGCTTTGGAAAAGCTGCAGACAAACAATAGAGATTTAGTAGATTCTTTGAAAGGTCTGACACTTTCAGTTTCAAAGCAATTTGAAAATGTACAAGCTTCAAGTCATAATATATCAGCAATGGTTGAAGAAACCACTGCAGCTATAGGGGATACAAGTCACGCAATTGGTGTTCAAGATCACTCGATTCATCAATTAATGAAAGAGAGTTCATTGCTAGAACAAATCATTTCAAAGATGAATGAAGAAGTTACTGCTACAAAAATTGAAGGTAATCAAGTCAATCAACTAGCCAATGAATCAGGTAGACAAATGTCTCAAATGAAGCTTCAGTTTCATACGACTGCTCAAGAGTTTGAAGGGCTAAGTGACAAAATGACACAGCTTCATAATCACTCTGATTTAATCTTGAGTATCAATGAGACGATTAGAGGCATCGCGGCTCAAACCAACCTCTTGGCGTTAAACGCTTCTATTGAAGCAGCAAGAGCAGGTGAGCAAGGGCGAGGATTTGCTGTTGTTGCAGATGAAATAAGAAAATTAGCAGAAGAGTCGGCATCAGCCGTATCAGAAATTGATGCAATCATTCATAAAGTTATAACTGAAATTAAAGCGTCAAATGAAGTGACAAAGCAAAGTAAAAATTATATTGATGAGTCTAGAGAAGCTGTTGATTTTACCATCGTTCAATTCGAGAAAACACAGAAATCGGTACAAAATATATTAAAAAGCCTCGATGGTGTTTTCGCTCAAGTAAATCGCGTTAAAGGGGTTCAAGAAAATGTTCTCGTAAGCTCAGAAAATGTATTAAAAGCATCACATGAAAACACTGAACGAATTGATCAAATTAGCTCTTCGTCACAAGAGCAATGTGCAAATGTAGAGGAAATTACAGCGTCAATAGATGACTTGAACGACGTCATCGCGTCGCTGAGATCCAAGGTAGATATCTATAAGGTATAATCGTTCATTAAATATATGAATGGGTATCGAAAGCGTAGCCAGCAAAAAAAAATAAAGGAGCTATTGTTCATCTATTTTCATAGATTTGCAATTGCTCCTTTTATTTGATAGGGTAAAAAAGTATATTAGATTCTAGTGTAGGCTAATCGTGATATATTTCGTTTAATTCACCAGTCTGGATCATATCCTCAAGATAACGGATAAGATCTTGATCAAGTTTTCCTGAGCTAGCATCTTCCTTTAAAATGGACATCGTTTTATCTAAAGGCATCCCCACTCGATAGGGTCGATCGGTAAAGAGTGCATCAAAGATATCAGCAATAGTTACGATACGCGTCTCAATATTGATTTCACTAGAAGACAAACCATTTGAATAGCCGCTGCCATCCAGCTTTTCGTGATGTGAGAGTACGATGTCAGCGGTGCTCTTGAGTGCGGATATAGGACGAATAATATTAGCGCCAGCCTCGGGGTGGCCTTTCATAACTTCGAACTCTTCAAATGTTAATCGTCCAGGTTTATTTAAGATGTGTTCTGGTGTAGAAACTTTACCTATATCGTGTATGATTGCGCCAAGCTCCACATTTCTAAGTTGATCTTTATTGAGACCTGCACGTTTACCAAGTGCAATTGCAAGGTCGGCAACACGCCGCGTATGATTTTCAGTATAAGCGTCTTTCGCTTCTACAAGGTTGGACAAACTAATTACGAACTCAAGAACGTTATCAATTTCTTTATCATAGTCTCTTCTTAATAAATCATAAAGCCTTGAAATCTCGTTATTCTTTTTTTCAATAATAATTAATTTGTGTTTCAGTTCACTTTCAAGTTTTGATTTTTCTATGCCATTCTCAACAACTTTGATTAGTTCATTATTATCCCAAGGTTTTTCTAGATAATAGTATAAGCCAAGTTCATTGATACTTTTTATTGCACTTTCCTTATCAGAATAGCCAGTCAATAAGATCGGTACGATATTTGGCTGCTTTTCCTTAATGAGGGATAGCAGTTCTAAGCCATTCATGTGAGGCATGATAAAATCAGAAATGACCAAATCGATTTTTTGAGTCTCTAAAATACCACTTTCAATTAACTCTTTTGGATCGTTTGAAATGATGACTTCATAATCAAGCATCATTTGAATTAATGTTGAAAGAGTAGAGGTAATCATCACTTCGTCATCAATGATTAATATTTTACTCATATTGTCTCCTAATAATATAAAAATCGGTTATAATGAGGTTAGTTGATAGTGTTATTTTACCACAACATAGCTATATTTCTAATAGAAATCTTTACTTATTATAAGCATGTTGTCTAATCTTAATAATTGATAAAAGAAGGTTCAAATTATGAAGCGATCTATAAAACGAAAAATTCAAAACTCGATGTTTCTAACCAACATTTTAACGCTACTAATGACGACATTTATTTTGATTCCAATCATTCACGCTGCTTATGGTCCTGTCACAAGTTATATGACCAGTTCAATAGCTTCTGATTTTGTAAAGTCTTACGAAGTAGCTGTATCACAGAGTGCTATGAAAGGTACTGGTGAGAAGAACTTCATGGAAAGTACTTCTATTGAACAAGTGATTCAAGATTTAAATCAAATGATTGACAATGAATCACAGCTTCCATCTGAGATGACCATAAAAACAGAGATGATGGATAGCCTAACCATAGTAGCAGATGGCGAAGATGATTTGAAACAGATATTCGTCCTTGCAAAGCAAATTTACGACGGTGCTAATGATTTGCCAGTTGATTATAAAATTTTTCAAATGGATGTAATTGCAAGTGGTTATAGCCTTTATATCCGATCAAATAGTGATGATTTAATAGGCATATCTGATACCAGTAGCTTGGTAAGTGAAAATAGAATAAGCATAGTCGATAAAGAGGGTAACGACATTGGTTACTTGACAATCCGTATGAATCCAAGTTTCTATTATTTTCTTAACTTTATCTTTATAACACTCATAGTGATATTAAGCCTCTTTTCAATTGCGTTTGTAAAAATCATGAGTAGTTTCTTATCTAGAGGTATTATGAGGCCTGTACATCAGACCAACAAGCAACTAGAAAGAATGGCCAATGATGATGTAGAGGCATTAACAGGATACGCGCTTAAGATTAAAAAGCCTCCTGTGGAAATAGAGGAAATGATTCGACATTCAAATACGATTTTAAGTAAATTTAAGGAGTTTAAAGAGCTGCTTGAAAATCAAAACGAAGAGTTGCATATGCAAAACGATGAATTAATTCATAACAGAGAGTTGATAGAACATCAACAAAATCAATTGATCCAAAGTGAAAAAATGGCTTCAGTCGGTCAAATTTCCGCTGCAATTGTACATGAAATTAATACACCAATAGGCGCAATAAAGAGTAA
>DJWQ01000223.1:4325-23410 GCA_002441045.1 Firmicutes bacterium UBA6226
GCAGTTGACAGTGTTCTGATTTTAACCTCAAATTTATGGAAGAGTCGAATTAAAATCATTAAAAAATATGGTGAAATCCCATTGATTCGCTGTTATATTGGGCTGATCAACCAAGTCATCATGAACCTTTTGGTGAATGCAATTGATGCAATTGAAGGAACAGGAAATATTGAGATAGAAACGGGCACGACCAATGATCACGTTTACCTTAGAGTTGGCGATGATGGTATTGGGATGTCAGAAGAAATCGCTAAGCGTATTTTTGAACAAGGATTTACAACGAAACCGGTTGGTAAGGGAAGTGGATTAGGACTTGCACTTACTAAGGATATTATTGAAAAGCACAATGGTCATATTGAGGTTGAATCTGAAAGTGGTAAAGGCAGTTCTTTTACAGTTTACTTGCCGATTGAGCCGATTGGAAACAATCAATAGAATTTAAAAAACCCGATTTCCTTTGATGAGGAAAATCGGGTTTTAATTTAGCCACAGCCACAATCTCACTTTAGAAATTAGTAGTTATCAAACACCTTTTCATCTAAGTGAATGACATCTGATGCTTCAACTGGTTTACTAAAGACATATCCTTGAATTTGATCACAAAGTGCATTCTTTAAAAGTAAGGCATGAGCCGTTTCTTCGATACCCTCAGCGACAACACTTAGTCCAAGTGTATGAACAAAATCGATTAACTTGGTAATCACAAGTGGATTATTGTTTCCAAGTAACTTAAGGTTCATATCTCTATCAAATTTAAGGATGTCAATAGGTAAAGCGGCCAAATAGCCTAATGAGGAGTATTCTGCTCCAAAGTCATCTAGAGCAATGCGAATGCCGATCTTCCTTAATTGATTNNTCAATATCATACAGTTCAAGTTTCTCTATTACAAAATCATAAAAAGAGTGATCGTTTAATTGAAGTACGGAAAAATTGACAGCAACAGGTTTAATCGAGAGTCCGCTTTCTCGCCAAATGGCCAATTGTTGAATCGTCTTTTCTATAGCGATTCTACCAAGGCTTAATATCATCCCATTTTCTTCTGCAATTGGGATAAATTCAGATGGTGGTATGGTATTGTACTTAAATCGCATGAGTGCTTCATAACCGACTATTTTACCTGTGGACAATGCGACTTTCGGTTGATAAACCATTTTGAAACCATCATCTAATATTGCATGTTGCAAGGTGTTTTGAACCTTGATTTTAGCGGCTAAGTGATCCGACATAGCATTATCAAAATAAGCATAGTGATTCTTACCGCTTCTTTTAACTTTATAAAGGGCTAAGTCTGCGAACATGAGAATCTGATCAACTTGCGTACTATGCTCAGGAAATCTTGCGATTCCCATACTGAACTCTAACCGAATTATATGGCCATCGATGATGACGGGTTCAGTTAATAATTTATAAAGGGATTTCACGTAATCTTCAATTTCACAAAGCGCTTCATTGCATCTTACAAGGATGAGGAATTCATCACCACCAAAACGCGAAACGAATATGTTTGAGGTAACGGTTGAAACGAGCTTGTCTGAAACTTGTTTTAGTACCTGATCTCCGAACATATGTCCTAATGAATCATTGATGCTTTTAAAATTATCCATATCCATGAGAATGATTGCACCGAAGTTGTCCCCGTTAAGAACATGTCTAAGCATATCTGTGAAACTTCTTCGGTTTGGAAGATTTGTAAGCGGATCATGTTCAGCTAGATAGTTGATTCTGGACTGCTGCTCACTTATCTCCTCAAGTTGAGCGAAAAGTTCTTCCTCAGATGCAACCAATTGATCATTCTTGTCAGCAAGTTCATGATTTATGGTGTTGATGGTTGTCAAATAGCTGGTTACTTTACCAAGTAATAGGTTGACCGATTGTGAGATGCGACCAAATGCATTTTCAGTCGATAGGGAAAATGATTTGATATGTGGATCATCAACCTCTATTGTGTTGATTTCTTTTTCCATGTCATCTAAACTGCTTTTCAGTTCTAAAAAATTATCCTGCATGTTATTCAAAGATTTTGAAATTTCACCAATCTCGTCGGTGTAGCGGTCGTATTTTTCAAAAGGGTTGACTTCATATGCTTCAAAATCAAATTTAGCCATTTTTTTAATTATCGCAGCAAGCTCCAAAATTGGCTTGGTCAAATAAGTCGCTGTGATGAAAACGAAAATAAAGACAATTAAAAGGGTGATTACAGTAATAGCAATCAGTAAATTTGAAAGGGAGTTACTGTGGTTGAGAACATCACTTTTATCTACAACAGACATAAATATCCACCCACTATTGGGTGAAGTAAAATTAAGTACGATTTTGTCAACGCCATCAATTTTGCGTTCACAGGTAGATACAGAAGTAAAATCCATATTCTTAAAAAAATCACCTTGTATGTCAGCGTAGTTCTTAAGCAACCAATCGGGATTTTGAGGGCTGTTGATGACAAGACCCATAGGGCTAATAATATTGATGTAACCAGATGTACCGATGTTGATGGCACTAATATTATCCATAATGGTATCTAGTTTAATGGTAATGCTCAAAACACCAATCACTTCATTCTCTCTTTTGATAGACTTATTGACACTGATAACGAGATCTTTTGTCGCTTTCGTTTCATATGGTTCAGATACGAACACATCATTTGTTCTCAAGGCATTTTCGTACCAACTCCTCACTCTCGGATCATATGGACCACTTGGATTGAACTTTGGAAACTCTACATAGCCGCCATAACGCGTACCAAACGAAGCAAAGGCAACCAAGTTGTTGGCGTCCAGTACGCTTTTGAAAAGCTCAGATATTTCAGTTTCACTTTGAGAATTTTGATAAACAAAAGTGGTAGGATCGTAGACTGTATAACGATTAAGATCTAATCCCGAGTTGGTTAATCTTTCATCTTGACTTAGAAAATTAGCCAGTCCAGTCATATTCCCAATTATAGATTCATCAACATGAAAGGCAGTCTGTTGTAGTATGGTTTCTGCATTGCTAATATAATCATTATATAGCCATTGTTCAGTGATGTTTTTTATATAAAAAATCCCTGCCGTGTAGGGAATCAGACAGATTAAAATCATAGAAATAATCAGTTTCTTGCGAATCGAAGTTTTGATCATATGGTCCCTTCCTTGCAATAAAGTATGAATGTTGTCATAATTGTAACATTATTCAATATATCCGACTAGAAAAATTAACCATTTAAATGATAATTTACAATAAAAAATGTAAAATAATAGAATTTAGTTATATTAATACCAAATTTATAATCTTTACATCTAATTAATATAATTCTCAGAAAACTATGGTATAATACAGCTAATAAATTTTAGGGAGGACACTATGATTCAGTGGGAAAAACAGTATGAGTTAGGGATTAAAAGTATTGATGATCAGCATCGTAGACTAATTGAGATAACGAGCGATTTATCTGTTCTTTTAACTGAAGCGACTTATGGTGAAGATATTTATGATAGGATGGTAGAAATCATTCAATCTTTAACGAACTACACAGTTTATCATTTTAAGTTTGAAGAAGAACTATTTGAAAAACTTAATTTCGAGTTTAAGGACAAGCATGTGCAAGAACATAATAATTTGATTTCAGAAATTGAAAATCTTGATCTGCGTGCGGTAGATGAAGATCAAATAACTTATGGTAAGAAAATTTTAAAGTTCCTTATAACTTGGGTATTTAAGCATATAAGTGGATCGGATGTATTGTACCGCGATTTATTTATTACAAATGGCATTGCTTAAAATGCATATTTTTTATACTAAAGGGGTAATATAAAAGCATAAAAGTTATTCGCTATTATCATGGAGGCCGTAATGGAACAAAGTTCATTAGATACGATTCAGTTTTGTTTAGAGTTTGTAAAAAATAATTATAGTTCTCAAAGTCAGAATGTACAATGTCGAAATTGGCTTAAGATGGTCATGCAATTACTCGAAGAAGGCGGCCATCCCAACAAAGACTTCATCATTATGAATTTGATGGAGGTAGATGGGTATTTCTCTGGTGCGAATAGCAAAGCAACATCAAACACCATTTTTGATAAAATTGAGTTGGTAAAAACACTTTTATAAAATTTAGTTTTAAATTTGGAACCGTCATTTGTTGTATTATTACAATAAAAGTGATGGTTTTTTTATTCAGAGAAAATGAAAAATAATTTTATGTTGTAAAAAAACAATTGTCAAAACATCAGAGTTGTAGGACTTTAGAACGATTTTGACATATTTTTATCATAATATAACACTTTTTATCAAACAATTGTTTTCATCACAAAATTGTTAAGATATAATAAAAAGTAATCCTAGAACACTGGAGAAGTCTATCATGAATTATTGTTTGATTGGAATTGTCGGATTTATTTTGTTTTTTCTTTATGATTTTAATGAAATATATAAGGTGCATCAAGGACTTAAATACGCGTTCACAATTGGATTCGTCCTACAATTGATTGCAACAGTTGGCGTATTATATACTTATAAAGACTTTTGGGTGTTTTCATTGCCAGGATTGATTACAAGTGCTTTAGGTATTTTTTTACTGATATACGCATTATTTTTTGCTTTACCTTTTGAAGCCACTTATATTCATGGAGATGAAAAAAGAAAGGCATATGATCAAGGCGTCTATGCGTTATCTAGACATCCAGGTGTTTTGTTTTATATGATATTTTATTTAGGTCTTGCCATGTTTGAGTGGTCTGGTGCGATACTTTTGATCTTTAGCATCTGGTCAAGTTTTAATATACTGTACATCCTATATCAAGATGTCTATATATTTCCCAAATTATTTAGTAATTATGATCAATACAAAAAGCAAACGCCGTTTCTTTTTCCAACTATTAAAAGTATAAAACTGTTTATAAATACGTTTTAAGGTGGTAGTAATGAACTTAAAAGAAATGCTGGATGATAGACAATTTGATAAAATTTGGCAGTCTTATTGTGGTTTCCTTGACTTGGATATTAATACCTATATGGACATTCAATATAGATTAATGGAAGAACAAATATCTCTGTGGAGTAAAAGTCCATTAGGGAAAAGCATTCTTAAGGGAAAAACAGCTACAACAATTGAGGCGTTTAGAAATAAAGTACCTTTGACCACTTACGAAGATTATGCAGATATATTACTTCAAAAGCGTTCTGAGTTACTTCCAGATAATCCAATTATATGGATACAGACCACTTGGGAAGGTGGTAAGCATCCAATTAAAGTCGCCCCTTATACGAGAAGCATGCTCGATGTGTATAGACAAAACGTTACTGCGTGTCTGATTCTGTCTACAAGCACCGAAAAAGGCAAGTTTGATGTGGAAAACACTGATCGTTTTTTATATGGTTTAGCACCATTACCATATGCAACGGGATTATTCCCACTAGCGTTAAGTGAAGAAATCGATATCGAGTTTTTACCTAAGGTGAAAGATGCGGTTGAAATGACTTTTTCTGAACGAAATAAATTAGGCTTCAAATTAGCAATGAAGAGTGGTGTCGATTTTTTCTTTGGCTTGGGCAGCGTTGCTTTTGCGGTTAGCCAAAGTTTATCTCAAATGTCCTCTGGGGGCAGTGGTGGACTTAAAAGTCTCTTGAAATGTCATCCAAAGATGATTTACAGGATTTTAAAAGCGAAAAGAGTGACAAAAAGAGAAAATAGACCTTTGATGCCTAAAGATCTATTTAAGTTAAAAGGCTTTATGGTTGCGGGAACCGATAATAGATGTTATAAAGATGAACTTGAAAAGCTTTGGGGAGTTAGACCAATGGAACTTTTCGCTGGAACGGAACCCTCAATCATTGGAACGGAGACCTGGACAAGAAATGGCATGTACTTTTTTCCCAATACTTGCTTTTATGAATTCTTGCATGAAGACGATATGAACCGTTTGATAACTGAACCCGATTATAAACCAAAAACTTATTTGATGAATGAAGTTATTCCAGGTGAAAAATACGAAATTGTATTGACCTTACTAAAGGGTGGTGCCTTTGCAAGATATCGAGTGGGAGATGTCTATCGATGTGTTGGCCTTGCCAATAGAGAAGATGGTACTGAGATTCCTAGATTTGAGTATGTTGACAGAGTTCCTTCCATTATTGATATTGCAGGGTTCACAAGAATTTCAGAGCATGGGATTAAAGGTGCTATTGAACTGTCGAAACTACCTGTGGTAGGTTGGACAGCACACAAAGCATTTAACGAGGTGAATCGTCCCTATATGCACTTATATATGGAACTTGAACCGACTGCCTTAATAGACAATGCAGTGAGCACAGAAATCGTTAAAGACATTCTAACGACATATTTTAAATACATTGATCAAGATTATAGAGATCTTAAAAAGATATTGGGGATGGATCCACTTGAAGTTACACTTTTAAGATGTGGTACATTTGAAGCCTTTAAGAAGTTGAAACATAGATCGATTGCGAGAATTAATCCACCAGCTTCCGAGTTGAGAGAATTGATTCACTTGCAAACGATACATGTGGCAGATAGGGGGTGAGCTGCATGAATCAAGGAATATTTGGATATATATCTAGCTTTGCTTTATTATGCTATATGTTTTTGTTAATGATATTTATCAATGCAGAGCGTAATAAAATTGTTAAATCATTTCAATTAATTTTGGTCGCTATGATTTTATGGACAGGTGGCTCCTTGTTAATGCGGCTTCAATTTTGGCCAAACTACGTGTTCTGGTACCATGTGTCGTTAGGCGGCTTGATGCTGGTGGTATACAGTTATTTTAATTTTATAGCCTCCTTTACAGAACAGAAGGTGAAAGCTTTTTCTGTTGGTTACTTTGTTATGCTATTGGCATGTTTTTTAGTCAATATTCCCAATGGTGTTCTATTGCATTGGCCAGTTTTAGTGGTAGAAAATGGTTTGTCCAAAATGGTATATAACAGTATGACCTATTTAGTGTCCATTTTATTTATCGCTTCAGGAATCGTCGTTGGACATATGTTCTTTATGTTACTGAAAACGTTTAGAAATAATGGGCGACTAAAAAAGCAATCAATGCCGATTATTTTGGGTATTCTAACGCTGTTTGCGGGTAATCTAGCATTAATTTTGCCGATATTTGCTGGATTTCCAATAGATATAGTTGCAGGTGTTATCAATGCAGGGTTTTTAATGTATGCGCTAATCAAAAGACATCTATTTAAACTAAAATTAATGGCCACAGAAAGCGTAGGCTATCTATTTTGTGTGGTTTTGGGCTTTCCTGTTTTTTATAATTTATTGCCTTATTTAGAAGAGCATATTATATCACGCGTAAATGGCGTTCAAAAGTTTGAGCTCCCAATTTACTTGTTAAGCTTTGTCATAGTGGTTTCATTACTTTTCTATGTTTGGAAAAAGGTCATTGCAAGTATCTTCATCAGAGAGGAAGAGGAGCGCAACGACATCTTAAAAAATTTCACAACAAATGTTTCAAAAACGCTGAAGCTTAACGATATCATGCATAATACAGTTGAAGCCATCGGCCTAGCAACGGGGATTAAAAAAATCGTAATTGGACTAAATGAATTCCATTCAGGTGATTTTAAGTTGAGGTATAGTGACCAATCATTAGCGGATTTGTCCTATGTTTTAAAGAGTGATAATCCGATCATAAATTGGCTAAGACAGAATGATGAAATACTATTTTTAGATGAGTTTGAACACACAATTGCCTATAAAAGTCTATGGGAATCTGAAAAATATCAGTTGAGTCGTTTGTCAGCCAAATATTGTGTCGGATTAAAAGAAAATGGAGAGTTGATCGGTATTATCTTATTCTCTGATTTTGGTAGAAAATCGAAACTGAAACTGTCTGATTTTAATGTTATAGAATCGATTTGTACAGTTGCATCTATAGCGATTAAAAACGCACATACTTATGAAAAGGCGTATCTAGAAGCGCGAACAGACGACTTAACTGGCGTTTTAAATCGAAAGTACTTTTTTGAAATAGTGACAGATTTATTTGATAAATGTTTTGAAGGCTCATTGGCGTTACTCATAATCAATATAGATGACTTCAAACTCTATAATCAATTGTATGGCGTTAAACAGGCTGATGAGACATTAAGGCGTGTCGCTGAAATTATTAAATCAAGTATTGGCGAACAAGGTTATATCTCTAGGTACAGTGGTAAGGAATTTGCTATTCTTCTACCAAACTATGACGTGTTCACTACCAAACGCTTGGCTGAATCCATAAGAGATCAAATCGGAGAGTTAACAAAGAGCTTGAATGGTGATCGTCTCAAACGATTAACCATAAGTGCGGGGATAAGTGTTGCACCCTATGGCGCTAAGTCAGTAAAAGAGTTGATAGATAACGCTGATCAAGCTGTATTTCAGGTCAAACGTAAAGGAAAGAACGCGATACGTGTATTTGATACGTATATTACATCTGATAAAGGTGAGCAAGAAGTCGACTATAATCAAGTTTACGATGAATATAAATCGACGATTTTATCATTGATGGCTGCAATCGATGCGAAAGACCATTATACGTTTAATCATTCTGATAATGTTGCAAACTACGCAGTTAATTTAGCCAATGAGTTGAAACTCAATAAAATAACCGTAGAGCATATTCGACAAGCTGCTCTATTACACGATATTGGGAAAATTAGCATCTCAGAAACAGTTTTAAACAAACCAGGGAAGTTAAACGCTGAAGAATTTGAGATCATGCAAGGTCATGTTGAGGCTTCTATCAATATTATTCGCCACTTACCTTCGCTGGATTATGTTATTCCAGCCGTTCTAGGGCATCATGAACGTTACGACGGCAAAGGGTATCCAAGAAGAATATCAGGAGAAGATATACCTTTAACCGCTAGAATTTTATGTATAGCAGACTCTTTTGATGCAATGATTTCAAAACGTTGTTATAAACCTGAAATGCCAATTAGTACTGCGCTTCAAATTCTTGAAGAGGAAGCAGGAAAACAGTTTGATCCACAATTGGTTTCTGTATTTTCGGATATGGTAAAGAGAGAGCAAAAAGATGAACTTTATATGGATCGATTAAAGGTTGTAAAAAGTTACTAAAGTAAACTAAAAGGAGCTATTGCTTATCTATTGATTAGATAGGCAGTAGCTCCCTTTTTATTCCAATCGTTTAACAATGGCTTCACATAGCTCATGTGTTTGTAGGTCTTTTTCTGAGCTTTCTTGATAGCCATTATCCTTTGAAACTTGTTCTAGAAATGCTTCAATAATACTTTTAAAACCTCTTCGAGTTAAAATGGGAAGCCAAGGATCTGTAAAGTAGACTGTTTTTTGTCCATCTCGTAGTACTTCAAGCGCATCGAGATTTCTTAAAATTCTCTTTTCGCCGTTCCCGATAACTGTAATCGTCTCTTCTGTTATCCCAGCATTACGATGCATAATCCCGACTGCTGATCGATTTGCACCATAAAGCTGTAAACTAACACCAATTAGTTTCTTATCTTGATAAAACCCTTTGACCCAAAAATGATGAATAGGTTCAGACATAAGATAAAGCAAAGTATCAATCACATGTATAAAATCGTCATAAATAAACGTTCTAGGTAAAGCAGGACTAAAAACTCGATTTTTCTCGTAATGGATCATATTGTAGGCATCATCATTTCTAAGTGACTTTAACATGGGAATATATCTGCGGTTAAAGCCAACCTTAAAAAAAACATCCTGACTTTTAGCAAGTGCGTAGAGTTCGCGAATCGTTTCAAAGTGATAACCGACGGGTTTATCAACATAAGTTGGAATTCTATTGGATAGAAGCTTATAACAAATTTCAGGGTGCACTTCAGTTGCGGCATGAACAAATGCTGCATCGATGCCTTCTTCTATTAGAGCATCTAAATCAGTGGTACAATGAATACTTTTATATTTGTGCAAGCATTCTCTTAAAATAACCTCATTTCGACTACAAAGCCATAGTTCAATACCTTCTAAAGTGGAAAGTATAGGTAAATAAGCCTTTTGCGCAATATCTCCAATGCCGATCATCACAATTTTCATAATATCATCCCATCCTTCTTCTATACAAAAAATTATACCCATTTAAAGCTATAAAAACACAAGAAAAAACATTGTACTAATATGCAAACATACACTTGACGACATGCTGTGTTTGAAGTAAAATCATACTTGTATTATGTATATGCATTTATAAATGCATAAATTTGAAATGGAGCGTGTTTATGAAGCCTACAATTAATTCAAATTTGACGTTAATCGGTGTTGCAATAGACTTGGGCGCTGGTACACCTGGCGTTAGCTTAGGACCATCTGCTATGAGATATGCTGGTGTTAGAGAAAGACTTGAAAATATTGGATATCACATAGAGGATCTAGGGGATATCGTTGCATCAAAACCTGCATCACCATTAGCTGAAACAGAAAAGCTTAGATTTCTTGATGAGGTAACAAGAGTCAATGAAGAGCTTTGTCAAAAGGTGGATACAGTGATGAAATCAGGTAGATTTCCACTTGTTATGGGTGGCGATCACAGCATTGCTATAGGCACTATTGCAGGCGTTCTTCAAAACAAAAAAAATCTTGGCGTTATTTGGTTTGATGCACATGGCGACATAAACACAGAAGAAACGTCACCAAGTGGTAATATTCACGGCATGCCAGTAGCAGTAAGCTTAGGCCTTGGACATGACAAATTGACTTCTATTGGTGGAAAAGAAAGCAAACTTAATACAAAGAATATTGTGTTCGTTGGGTGTAGAGACCTTGATCAGGGCGAGAGAAGAATTTTAAAGGAGCTTGGAATTACAGTATTTACAATGCATGAGATAGATCGTTTGGGGATGACTGAAGTTATGAACCGTGCGATTGCTATAGCATCAGACGGTACAGATGGTATACATGTAAGTTTTGATCTTGACAGTTTAGATCCTTCTATCGTACAAGGAACGGGTACGAGAGTGCCTGGTGGCTTAACTTACAGAGAAGGACATCTTGCTTTAGAGTTAATTGCACTTTCAGAGAAAGTAGTTAGTGCAGAGTTTGTGGAAGTGAATCCAATTATTGATCATCATAACGAAACTGCAAAAACTGCAGTGGCGCTTATAGGGTCACTTATGGGTGAGTGGTTAATCTAAAAGTAAAATAGCGCTTAAAATGAAACGTGTTGATAGACATTACGAGTCATTTTAAGCGCTTTTAATTTGGATAAAAATTATGACTTACCTTGGATTTGAACGCCTGATACAGTAACGCTGGAACCAATTACTTTTTTTTGCAATGACATTTGTACCACACCACCAGTATAACGTGCACGCTTGGTCATATAGACGTCAATACCGTCGATTGTTTCATGGTAATATAGCTCTGTTTTGTTTGGAACTTTGTAAGAAATATCTTCTAACTCGAAAAAACCACAACAGCCACCACCAGAAATAGTAACGTCATAAGTAAGTGTATTTTTACCTTTTCCCTTAAGATACGCAATCAGGTCTTGAGATAATTGAACTTGAATCATATTGGACTCCTAAAACTAACCTATAAAAAAGAACACTACAATGATATAATAAAATGTATGATAAAATTTGTCTAGCAAAACACATAGAAGGGATCAAGCAAATATGACTTTCTCACAATTCAAATTATCTGAAGATCTGATTAAATCACTAAATGAAATTGAATATACAACGCCTACAGAGGTTCAAAATAAAGCAATACCAAAAGTTCTTGAAGGAAAGGACTTAATTGTACTTTCAAAAACGGGAAGTGGAAAAACTGGCGCATTTGGCATACCGATTATTGAGAAAATAAATGAAAATACGAGCTTGCCACAAGCACTTATTCTAACACCAACGCGCGAGCTTGCGGTTCAGGTGGATCAAGATATAAAAAAGATGTCTAAACATAGTGGACTAAAAACTGCAGTCGTCTATGGTGGGCACAGTATGTTTCATGAAGTGGATAAATTGACACAAGGGGTTGCTATAGTAACTGGGACACCAGGTAGAGTGATTGATCATATTCAACAAGGTAACTTAAAAACGAAAGAAATCAAGTATTTGGTTTTAGATGAAGCTGATAGAATGTTGGATATGGGATTCATCGATCAAGTCAAAAAAATTATAAAAACGGTGCCTCGCGAGCGTATTACTCTTTTGTTTTCTGCAACTATGCCACCGGAAATCAATCATTTATGCAAACACTATATGAATGAACCTGAGTCGATAGAAATTCAAAGTGATTCAAAGACTGTGGACACCATAGAACAATACTATACTAGAGTTGAGCACAATGAGAAAAGAAAGCAACTATTTAGAATTCTGACAGTGGAAAATCCAGACAGTTGTTTGGTTTTTTGTAACACGCGAATTGAAGTGGACAAAGTGAATGCTTATCTTAGAAGTAAAGGCTTTGCTGCGAAAGCGATCCACGGCGCAAACTCACAAAATAACCGTATGAAATCCATTCAACAGTTTAAAAAAGGTAGTGTAGACGTGTTAGTTGCTACTGATGTTGCTGCAAGGGGGCTTCATATTGATGATTTAACCATGGTCATCAATTATGATGTACCACAGGATAAGGATAATTATATCCATAGAATTGGAAGGACAGGACGTGCTGGTAATGGTGGTAAAGCACTTACACTTGTTACGAGTAATGATCTCTATACACTTTATGAGATTGAAGAACATATAGGTGCCATGATTCCTGAAAGAGAACTGCCTACTGAAGCAGAGTTTCAGGCGATGCCTAAAAGAGAGCCATTACCAGTTGAACCTACAAAATCAGAACACAAGAAGCCATATCCTTCTAAATCAAAGTCATCACAATCGAAAACTGGATACAGTAAGTCTTCACAAAGCAATAAGCCAAGTGGTACTAAAGGCACAAGTCAATCAATGAGTTCTTCAAGTGAGATCCGTAAAGCGAATAGCTCTTCTTATAAAGCTGGGGGACAATCACAAAGAACAGAAGAACAAAAAAATAGAAAATATACAAATCAATCTGATCGCAATTCAGATAGTCGTAAATCCCACCCTCGTATCCATCAGCAACAGACTTCAAGCAAGACGGTTTCTGAAACGACTAAAGTGATACAACCAGTGCAAAATTCATCAAAAACAAATAATACAATTATTGAACAAAATATCCAAAGTAAAAAACCATCCTTCCTAAACAAGATCAAAAATTGGTTTAAAAAATAAAGCAAGACTCACTTTTTTGACAGATCGTGTCTAAAAAAGTGAGTTTTTTTCTTGGCAATGAAACTTTTACTGTCTTATTTACGTTTTAAAGATGAGTAAGCTTACTATAGGAGTCAAAATGAAATCGAAAGAATATATAAAGCAATTAGAGGCATACCTATTGGAAAAAAGAAATGCACATTTCCGATTGGCTTATAGCTATGTTAAAAATGATGAAGATGCTTGGGATATATTGCAAGATGCAATTGTTAAAGCATTAAAAGCAATCCATAAACACCAGTTTCCTGAATATATGAACAGCTGGTTTTATAGGATTTTAATCAACTCAAGTTTGGATTTTTTAAGAAAGAAAAAAAGATTTATTCCGTTTGAGGACACTGATCTTGAAATCACAACCGATCGCTACCAAGACTTGGATTTGCAACATGCACTTGATAATTTGCCGACAGAATTAAAAACAATCATCATTCTTAGATATTTTGAAGATCAAAAGATAGGTGATATTGCCAAGATACTAGATCAAAATGAAAATACAGTTAAAACAAAATTGTACCGCAGTTTGAAGCTGTTGAGAATGGATCTTGAGGAGACAATTTATGAGTAAAAATGATTCAATAAGAAGTAAACACTCGATGAGTGAATTAAAACAAGATTTTTACGCCACACTGCCACCAAATCAATTAGAGAAACGCATAACGAAAACGATAAGCAAAGAGATAATGAAAAGACGTACAAAACAATACGCCTCTGTTTTAACGCTATGTTTTGTACTTTTTGTAGGGGGCCTGAATTTCAATGAGAGTTTTGCAATGGCAATGAATGATGTTCCAATAATTGGCGCAATTGTTAAAGTTCTTACTTTCAACTTTGCAACCATAGATACTGGACATATTACCGCTAATGTGGAAACACCTGTTATCACTGGGCTTACCAACGAGGTCCTTGAAGAAACTTTAAATGCCAAGTACTATGAAGAGAACAAAGCGCTTTACGATGAGTTTATTAATGAGGTTGGCGATCTTTCTACTTTTGAAGGGCATATGGGATTTGATACTGGATTTGTAATTAAAACAGATACGGAAGACTTACTTTCTATTGGGAGATATTATGTGAACACAGCAGGATCGTCTTCTACAACCTTTGAGTATGATACCATAGACAAAAAAGAAGGCTTGATCGTTACACTACCAAGCTTGTTTAAGGATCAAACTTATATTGAAGTGATATCAAATTACCTCATCGAAGAGATGCAACGTCAAATGAAAGAAGATGAGGGGAAAATATATTGGGTAGGTGATACTGAAATTGAACCCTTTGAAAGTATAGATGAACGCCAAGATTTCTATATTTCCTCTGATCATAAACTGGTGCTTTCCTTTGATAAATATACGATAGCTCCCGGTTATATGGGCATTACAGAATTTGTCATACCAACAGAATTGATTAAAGAGCTGTTAGTAAGTGATAAGTATATTCGATAAAGATAGAACTAGAACCTTAACTTGATGAGAACTGTTGAGTTAAGGTTCTTTTTTTATATAAAGCTTAGTATTGTTAGATGATTCATTTACATTATAAAGGCGTTGATAAATGTTGGAGCTTACCATTAGCTGATCGTGTGTCCCCGAAGCGATAATTTTACCTTGATCAAAAACATAAATAGTATCGTACTTCTGCATCTCTATCAAATGGTGGGTGATGCAAACAATCGACGGTTCAGTTTGAAATAATAATCGACGTTGGATGTCTTGGGCAGTCTTTTGATCAAGACCATTATAAGGTTCATCCAGTAGCAAAAAAGGACTGGATTTTAGAAGTGCTCTGGCAATGCCTATTCTTCTCTTTTGTCCCAAAGAAACCTGCTGACCATCTTCACCGATGGAGGTTTGAGACTTTATCCAATGATCTGGATCAAGTGCAACCATATGTAAAGCGGACTGGATTTCTTCTTGACTTGCCTCTGATTTCCCAACCCTTAGGTTGGCAACCAGGGAATCGTTAAATAAATAAATGTCTTGTGTCACCACACTAAAAGCATCTCTTAAAACGGATGCATGTTCATCAATTTCATAAAAACCGGAGATTATATTTGCAAAAGTACTTTTACCCGATCCGTTTGAACCAACGAATGCAATATGTTTGCCTTGAACCAGTTCAAAAAAAGGAATGGTTAATTGAAAGGCTGTGTTTGGATAATTGAATGAGATTTCTTTAAAGGTGTAGATCGCTTCTCCGTTGATATCTTTCCCTATGCTAACGTTTCCAGATGAAGGTACTGTATATGAGCGAATATCTGAGAAGAGTCGCTTTGCGCTTTCAGAACCATTTCTCATTTTGTCAGGTGCATCACCTAAAAGGAGAGCGCTTTCATAGACATTGAAGATTACCAAAGTGAGTGACCCTAAATACAGGCCATCCAATCTGTTTTGGCTTACTAGATAACTTGTGAAAATGAGCATTGACAAAAAATGAACGTTTATGCCAAGCTGTTGTATAAGTTTTGCTAGGCTTTGACGGATACTAAAAGCATTCAAGCTCGCCTCTACGATTGTAATTTGCTTTAAGATTTGCGCCATTTTGTGTGTTTCAATAGACTGCCATTTAAACAGAGCCTTGTGCGTCATATAATCCGAAAAGTCAATTTGGAGTTGCTTGAGCTCTAAGCTGTGTAGTAGAGTTTGATTAGTGTTACCGACTTTGTATACAAAGAAACTTGAATAGGCGAATATCGTATAAAACACAGCAAATATCAAAGCCATAACTGGTTGTACCAATAGTAAAATGAAGAAAGCAATCATACCGATGATGAGCGTTAAAAATGAAGGTAATGCACCCCTCAAAATCGCATCTTGGTAAGTGTTGATGTCTATCGTTAACTGTTGAAAGGCATCGATTTTATTCAATGTCTGTAGGGTTTCGCCTTTTAAAGTGCGATATTTTTGATAGAGCTGAACTCTAAGATTACTTAGAGCGATAAAGATGGTGTTGTGTGTTTCAAGGCGTTCAATATACCTAAAGACACCTCTACCAAGCCCTAAAAAGCGAACGAAGGTTATCGCAAGTGCCAGTTCTGCAATAGAAGGCAATAGAGATGCATAGGAAAGGACATAGCTAGAAAGTGACATTAGAGCAATAGAAAATAGAACGGTTACGCATGCCAATAACAGAGTTATCGCCATTTGCTTCTTATGATTATTAAGGAGACGAAAAATTGATATTAAGAGTTTATTATTCATTTTTACCTCCCAAATCAATGACGCAATCACAGATGGTTACAACACGCGTACTGTGTGTGGTAAGTATAATCGTTTTAAAATAAGAAATCCGCTTTAGAGCACTCAATAAAGTAAGTTCATTCATCTTATCAAGTGCACTAGTTGGTTCATCTAAAATGATAATTTCTGAATTCTTAAGGCAAGCACGGGTTAAACTGATCAATTGCTTTTCGCCTCCGCTAATTTGTCGTTTTGTGGGACTAATATCGGTATAAAGACCTTTCTCAAGAGATTCGATCCACTTGTTAATGCCTGTGAGCTCAAGATAAAAATCAAACTGAGATGTTTTTTTACCACCGAGTAACAAGTTATCAAGCAGAGAACCTTCAATGATCTGTGCGATCTGAGGGACATATGCGATGTGAGAGACGAAGTTCTCATCCGTCCAAGTATTTGTATCTTGCTCATTGATGAACAATTGACCTTTTTGAGGTTTTAACTCACCTAAAAGGAGTCGGCACAGTGTCGTCTTTCCCGAGCCACTTGGGCCAACAATGCCATTGATTAATCCCTTTGTGAAAGTATAATTGATCTGATTAAAGATAGGCTCAGAGGTATAGGAAAAACTAAGGTCATTTAACTGGATGACGAGATTCGTATCAGTAAAGCATGTCGTTGAATCCTGATTATATGAAGTCAAATCGGTTTCTACCACTTGATTAGTATGATGCTTTTGAAAAGTCTCAAAGTCATTTGAAAATGTTTTTGCATTTAAAGCATTATGAAATTTTAAACCCATTTGGCGCATCGGTAAAAAAAATTCAGGTGCAAGAATCAGTAAGGCAAGAGCGGGATAAAGTGTGATCTTACCACTTAGGAGTCTGACTCCAAGTGAAACAGCAATTAAAGCTGTACTCAGTGTAGCGGTTAATTCTAAGGCAAGTGCCGATAGAAAGGTCCACTTCATAAGTGATAGTGTTCGATGTCGATAGCTTTCACTGATTTCCCAAACATTATCGAGTTGCTTTTCTTCTTTTCCAAAAACTCTAAGGGTTGTCATGCCTTTTAACAAATCCAGTAGATGACCATTTAACTGTTTGAGTTGACGCCAGTTCTGATGGTTCTTAATCTCAATCGTTTTACCGATAAGAATCATAAAAATTGGAATCAAAGGTGCAGTGAATAGAAATAAAAATCCCGTCACAGAATCCAGATAAAATGCACCCGATAATAGGATTAAAGTATTCAGTGACATGAAGATCAAATGTGGTAAAAATTCAGAAAAATAACCATCTGTAGACTCTACACCATCTGTAATGAGAATTAAGACTTTAGAATGTGCGTTTTGATCATTTAAAGGATTCTGTCTAATCTGTTCTAGAATCGTTGCTCTTAGATTCGTTTTAGCATGAGTTGTCATTTTGCGATTGTAGCGTTCAAAAATAAACCCGAGTAAGGGTCTCAGCATTAAAACGACAGACAGCGCTAAGAGAGAAATCGTGACATCCGTTAATTCTAATCGATGGATAAAAATGCTGGTAATGATCCGCGACACAAGTAATGCCTGCATATATGCAAGCATTACTGAAGGTAGAGAGATTAAGCCATTTGTTAGGCACATTCTCTTAAAGTTTTTAAGCTGTCGATTGAGTAATTGATTGATCATAAATCTTCCTCGTGAGATTAGTAATGTAGATCCCCTAATGTGACTCTCGCTCTGAATATTTTAAACGTCCAGTATTGGTAAAGTAATACTATCGGCAGTAAAGTCAAAGCAATGATACTCATAATTTTAAGTGTATATGCACTAGAAGATGCGTCTGTAAGAAGCAAGCTATAACTCATATCAATGCTCGAAATCATCGCATATGGAAAGAGCCCACTGAATAAAGCACCCATGATGCATGCGACGACACCAAAATTAAGCAGAAATGAGATACGATCTTTTCCTTTAGCTAGTACAATCATAGAAAACGCAAGAAGCACAATTGCACCTGCCGTTAATATGCCAGGGATGATTGATCTTAATTCAATCGTAAATGCAGCAAAGACAGTTAAGAGACAAAGTAGTATGATCGCAGCAAACCCGAGGGGTTTCGCAAGCTTTCGGCTTCTTTGTTCAACTTGATCGCTACCTTTATAAGCCAAGTAGATTGCACCATGGTACAGCATAAACACAAATAATGTCAAACCAGCAAAAAGTGAAAATGGGTTAAGTAAATCCCAAAAACTACCCACATATTCAATCTTTTGATCCACTAAGGTCAAAGGCGTTCCGTGTAATAAATTTGCTAGTGCGATGGGAAATAGTAAAGCACATACAGCACTTGAAATACTTAATGCCGTATCCCAGTTTTCTCTCCAAAAGCGATTGTTACTTTTATTTCTAAACTCGAAAGTAACCCCTCTTACGATTAGAGCAGCAAGAACGACGAATAGAGCGAGATAAAAGCCACTAAAAAGCGTCGCATACCAGTAAGGAAATGCAGCAAACATGGCACCACCAGCGGTAAGTAACCAGACTTCATTCCCATCCCAAAGTGGACCAATCGTTCCAATCGCCACTTGTCTTTCTGAGTCGTTTTTAGCGACAAATGGTAGTAAAACACCTACGCCAAAATCAAAGCCTTCAAGGAAAATAAAACCAGTAAATAAAACGCCTATAATAACAAACCACAAGTTTA
>DJWQ01000094.1 GCA_002441045.1 Firmicutes bacterium UBA6226
GCGATTACCATGACAAAGCTTGTCCGCAGGATGCGTTACCTGCCTGCACAAATCCTGTTTGGAGGAAGCACTCATACCCACATCACACCCGTACGAAAGAGGTATGCAGGCTGGTGATGCACTTTGGCGTGTGTAATTGCAGAGCTGCTTGCCGGAACTCCTTTTTTCCTGTTCCAATGCTTCTGCCGCTTCACTCAAAAATACCAGAATCCAATTTTAGGTGTTGTACATCGGTAGTTTTACCCACGAACTCTTCTGGCTCGTATATTGTATCATTTGGAGTAAACAATCCGCAAATCGCATTGTATAGCTTCGGTAAAATTTAGCCTCATTTTCATACAATCCAACATCACCGAAAAACCCGTATTTTGTTTGTACAGCCCATACTTTGCGAACGTAAGCGCGCTATGAACCCATCCATCGGAAATTTTTAGATGTGCCGTCAAATCGCTTTATACGAGGGCACTTTTTTCTGAGAAACTTGAATTTTTAGCGTAAAAATAGTGGCAAATTGCAATAATCCCGAAAAAACCGGCTATAATTAAGATAGGGGACAACTGACTCCTGTACTTAAATCCTAACCTCAAAACAAACAACATGAAGAAGAATCAAATCATCGTCCGCTTGGATAATGAGACAATGCAACAGTGGCTAGCCGTCTGCAGCACCTTCAAAGGGACAACCCGCTCCGATGTCTTCCGGCGCATAATAAAACGACTGCACTCCTCAATCGAGGATAACTCCAACATCAAAAATTATGGATAAACCTACGACACATTACTACCTCCTTCCCGATGGACGCACAGCAGACAATATGAAACTTGCCTGTGAAATGATGAGCTTGGGTGCAAAGGGTTTTAGAGCCTTGATTCGCAAAGGTGTAGTTAAAAAGATCACCTCAGAAACTCAAAGGTATGAACAAGATAGCACTACGAGCACCTTACGGTAAGATTCACATGAACGTAATGAAACGTAACGATATTACACCAAAGCAGAAATTAGTTTTTGCAATCATAGCAGCGAAGCAGGGCGAATCGTTTTATGCAAAACTCAGCCAGAAAATGATAGCAAATGCCCTTAATATAAGCGAAAGGTATATTTCGACAACTATCAACCAACTTATCCGGCTTGGACTTGTCCAAAAAGAGAAAAATTCAACCTACTCCACAATTAACAGTGGTCGTCAATACGGAATGGTGGAGGTTGATATTTTAATCACTACTAATTTATCCACAGAGGCAAAATACCTGTATCTTATATACTGTGCGGTGGGTAGCAAGAAATACGATGCAAACAATTGGAGCAGTAAAAAGGTCTGTTCTGAGTTTAAGATTGGAATGACAACCTATCAAAATGCTCATAGGGAACTAATTGATAAAGGCATCCTTACGGTATATGGAATGGCTTCAGGATATGGAGTCCAAACCTCAAACATGAATAAAATACTGCGCGTTGACAACTTCGAGATAAAACGACCTGCATCTTGGCTTCCTACAGAGCCACTTGATATTGATGCCTGGTGCGAACTCAATCTTTTAGATGAACAGTCAGTAGAACCAGAATATGAACTATCAGTAATCGAAAACATGAACAGTGAGTATAACCTAACCAGAACAGTGGATAGAACGAATAGTAACCATAATAGTAACCATAATAATAAGCGTAACACCAAAACGAACACTAACGAGGGTATGAACCCTTCGATAGAAAGCTCTTTCAATGAGGATGCTTCAAGTGATGAAGACGATACGCAGATTGATAAGGAGAAAATAGCCCTCTTTGGGAAGTTGGCCCATAAGAAGTTTCGTACTGAACAGGCAGCGTTGAACGTTCTTACTGGTATCCATAATAAAGCAGAGGTGAAATGGTACCTTCAGGAGTATACTGATGATCCAATATTACTTAAGAAAGTGTTTGTGGCATTTAATACGTTGCATAAGGCTTTGGAAGAATACGGCGTTGATACCTCAGGATATGGTCTGAACTGTGAGGACTTGACCCAGTTTTTGACTTTTAACAATCGGTTCAAACCGCTATCTAACGAGAGAATCATATACCACGTTAGACGTATCGTACAGTTAGGTATGGAAAAGGAGGGGAAGGAGTACATTGCATTCAGTTACGTGTTCTCGGATTTTACTGAATTGAAACAGAACCCATTTTAGCATGACAACAAAGCATACATTACAAACCATCGTACAGGCGCATGAAGGCTTCGTATTCGGATTGGTAGTACTCAGGGTTCTCTTGAAGTATTTGCTCTGAATATCCAGGCCACCAGATCTCATCCAGCAGATCACGGAAGGGTAACTCCCATTTCTGTAGGAGCTCGGCTTGTTGCTGTTCGTAGGCATCGGTTTGGTTGGGGTTGGAATGGTAATGATTCATAATATATGGATTTTAGATTAGGCCTTCGTCGGCGAAGGAAAAATATGTATCTGCACTTACTATCAAGTGGTCAATGGCTTGGAGTTCGAGAAGCTTTCCAGCATTGACGATAGTTTTTGTGAGATTGATATCGTTTTGTGATGGCTGTATATTGCCGGAAGGATGGTTGTGGACCAGAATGATGGATGATGCATTAGCTTTGAGAGCTGCTTGAAAGATCATCTTTGGATCAGCAACGGTTCCTGCGAGCCCTCCCTTGGAAATGAAGGAAAAGCCCAAGCAGTTGTTGGCTCGGTTCAGCAAAAGGATCGCGAAGGACTCACGATAGTGGACATCCTCCCACTGCATCCGGATTAAGTCGAAAGCATCCTGCGAGGAGAATACTTTTGGTCGCTGTGACGCCTTGACCTTCGGATTGTAGGTGATCTTAATCTCACAGATAGTAAAAAGATTGAGCATGAAAACTTGCCCGTACCTTCGGGACTTTTGTAGGCATCTGGTACGCCTGATTAATAGATGATCGAGGTGCCTATGCAGTGGGCAGGGTTGTGCTGCTATACTACTGCAGATGGTCGTATGGTTACGGTACAAGGCACACCACTGTCTATCTGCTCAGGTGCAATGATGTCGAGCATTAATTTTTTGAAATGAAACGGAAATTTGAAAACGGAGAGCCAGGAAAAATCGTTTTCCCAATTAATCGTGCGCAAAAGTGGTTTATAAAAGCTTTCCCAGGGATGGCAAAGGGAGGGGGTAAACGACTAGTGGGGGCATCTGTGGAAGACACCCCCGAAATTTTAAAAATAATTTTTTGTGATCGGTGGTTACAGAAGCGAATCAAACACCTTGGACGCTGCGTCATCAACTTCGTCATCGGAGAAGCTCCTGAGGTAGGTCTGGGTGGTCTTTAGGTCACTATGCCCAAGCATCTGGGAAATAATTTCAATGCGGACACCTGATTTGTATTGGAGTTCAGCGAAAGTGTGACGGGCTGTGTACATGGTGATTTGTTTGATACCGATCTCATCGCCGATTAGCTTGAGACGGCGGTTAATATTCCGGTTGACATCAGATATACGATATTTGGGAATATCCCCCTCACGCATGTATGGGAATAGGTATGGCGAATCGTTTTGAAAATAGCGAAGTATTTCTAGTGCCTGATCAACGAGCTTTATCTTCATCTGTTTTCCGGTTTTTTGTCTACGGTAGGCAAGGAGATCACCCTCCAGGTTCTTATCGGTCAGCTGAAGCATGTCCATCAGGTTTATACCTCTTGCATAGAAGGAGAAGAGGAAAATCTGCTTTGCGCTGGCTTGCGCTTCTGATGGTGGATCGTAGTCAATCAGCTTCTTCAGCTGCTCCTTACTCAAACTCTTTTTGCGTGCTTCATTCTTTATTCGGGCGATGTTGAACCGTTTGTAAATGTTGGGTTCTGGAAGGTCGTTCAGTTTGCAGTACTCGTAGTGAATCGCTCTCAAAATCCTGAAATAGCCACCATAGGTATTTGGCTTGTTACCAAGATTAATGTGATAATTTTCAAAACCTTTCAGAAATTTATAGCTTATTTCAGAGAACTCTATTTCTAATGATGCGTACTTTAAAAGGGATGCATGGCAGTTGCTATAAGTTCTATAACTACCATGTCTGTTTGTGAATTTGAGTTCTTCCAGTTTCTTAACAAAAACACTGTCAAGGGTAACGCCGATAGAGGGTTGTCTTACCGAGTTAAACTTCACCCAGAATTCTTCATACGAAAAATCTTCCTCAGGTAAGTAGCTATTTACGACTTCCTTCAGTTTAGCTTTTAAACGATCAATTTGTTCATTCAGTGACAAGAATTCAAGTTTCGTTGGTCTAAATCGTTCATAGTCTTTATCCCACTCGTTTTGATGAGCAGAATAGGGAAGCTTAAAATACTTTGCCGGGTTGTTTAGGTGGGATACTCGAATGAAAAGACGATACTCCCCACTTTTCATTCTGTTTTTAAGGACAATTTTCGCTGTTGCCATGTCAAAATAGATTATGACATGGTCGGTTTCTTAAAATTAATCAATGTAAAAATCAATGTAAGCATCAAAAATCAAGGTAAAACAGCACTGCAAAAACATGCCGCTCAAAGTTTTGATGGGGTCTTATAAAGGCGCTTTTTGATCACATTTCACCGACAATTCGATGCTTTGAAACCCATCAAACTTAATCGCATGTACCTGATTAACAACATGAATACTGATAACGACAATAGATCACAAGAAAAGTTAAACCTTAATGAGAGGATCAACACAAAAAACTAGTTATCT
>DJWQ01000028.1 GCA_002441045.1 Firmicutes bacterium UBA6226
AGGCGAACTTTGTGTTTCCGGCGGAAATTGCCGTTTGGAAATCGCCTGTTGCGTATTCGGTGATAAGAAGCAAAAGCAAGCTGAACCGTGTTGCGTTATCTAACTGAAAGAACTTAGAACCCCTGTTGCTTGCCATTTGCCGGAATTCTGCCCGTGTTTCATATGAAAACGGCTTGTATCCAGATACAGATGATAGCTTATCATCAGCTGGTGTGGCTTGTGCTGCTCCTGTTCCATCGACATAAGCACCAGAACCACCGCCTGCCGAAGCGTCCCACAAAACACCTCCGTATTTCCCAACATACGCATAATCAAGCTCTTTTCCATTGCGGTAGTGCATGGGCGAAACTTCATAGCCCGGTAATCTTTGAAACGACACCATCGCTTCCAATGTGTCTGTTGTCGGTGTGAGTTTATAGTAGAACTTCGGAACACGTATCATAACCTGCCCATCCGTTCCGTCAAGGCTCGCAGTAGAGCCATCCCACTTTTTTGTGTGGTCGGAATCGTTAAGTAGGTATTTCAGATTTAGCGAATCATCAACTACGCAACCGTGCATGGCTGATTGGATTGGTAGCAAAGAGTCGGAAAGTGTAACGCCTACGGATTCGCCTTTAGTTCCACCTAATCTTTCCCATGAGTTGGTTGCCTTTGTGAATTTTGCTCCATATTCCCTTGAACCGTGAATATATGTAGCAAATTCAGATGCATTAATCTTTTTTGTTTCCGACCCGCTTGTGTCAACAATTGGCAATACATCGTCTGATGCAACTTCCCCACTTGTCAACGCATTTAGGACACTTATTTTTTTATCTGCCATGATTTAACCCTCTATACCTATTATATTACCATCTTCAAGCAATAATCTATCACCATTTTCCTGAAGTAAATACCATAGCACGGTATGTAAAATATTCCTAACATTCTGAACAAGATTTATTGCAAGGTTATATCGTATATTCATAATATCACCACAATGCTACTACATCAGATGCTGTTGTCCCAGTTGCCTTAACCTTTACAACAGACAACGGAAGAAGACTACCTTGTGCAACACCTTTTATTGTTACGGATGTTCCTCCAGTTCCCTTTGTGTCGGCTGCCATTTGCACGGCCACATCACCTGCCTGACCCACCCAAAGTGCACGTGTCGGATTTAAAGAACCTGAATCACTTGCCGTAAGTGTTGATGCATCTTGTGCGGGCATCATAAAGTAAGCTGCTTCTGCAGCACTCATTTTATGAAATCCTAATTGCTGAGCCATAATAATTTCTCCTTAATATGCTCTGGGCTTAACAGTCCCATAAGTTGGTTTATTTGCTGTCCTAACCTCTTGGTCATACAATAATTTATATGTTGGGTTATTTGTTAAATTAAATAATGCAAAATATGCAAGTGCGAGATGATGCTTTTTATCAAAATTTGGTTCATCTGTATCAGAAATAAGTTCAGAAGCTGTTTTATTATATGTTATTTCAATCTCTTTACCAGAAGCTGCTGCGACATAATTAATATCATCTGCACTATATAATATGTGCAAATATTTATTATCTTCATAAAATACTGTGCTTGACATTATGACCACCCCACTGATGCACTTACAGAACGAGATGCTGAATCAAAATCAAGAAAGTTTGCCCTGTTAATCTTTTCACCATTAAAACAAACTTTAACAATTCTTTCACAGTCTGAGGGTAGTGCATATGCAGTATAGCTACTTGCAGATGAAACTGTTTTTACACTTTTTAATATATTTGAATGTGCAGAAAAGTCATATAATGCCTGATTTATTAAAGCATCTATAAGGGATTTTTCCGTATATTCAAAAATAACCCCCTCAGCACGACCCTTTAGCATGACAAAATCACGCAACTGTTTAAGATTCACGCCGACTCCTGCGTTTATTTATTGATGTAAAATCAAGCTGAATATTTTGATTTATATCTTGAACCTTTGCAAAATATTCCTGAATCTTTACGTTAAATGCTTCAAGTTCTTCATCGCTGTATTTATACTGTAGAGCAGCATATTCAACAATTAAAGAATCTATAACTGGATTTTCGCTTACAGATTGATTTGAAGATGTAATTGCGGCGGACTCTTTAATATAAAACAATTCCCACTTTTTAGCCGTGTTTGACGTATCTGCAGCAAATCTAAACGAACCGTTATACATTGAACCAACTGGATAACTTTCAGATGGTGAGCGATAACTGTTTCTACCAGTTGTTATATCCAAATATTCAACTGGATTAACAAACTTTACAGGGTAATTAGTGCTTCCACTGATACATGTAGCCATTATGAGCTTTACATAATCAGATGGAACTGTCATCACATTGCCTGCCGTTGTCGCAATTGATGAAGATGTCATGGAGTTTGGAAAATATTCAGGCGGTAAAAGCCGTTTTATTTGTTCCAAACCTTCATTTAACCACTGTAATACCTGAGTCTGTGATGGTGTAGATGAAGTGTTTATATCCACGCCGAGCTTTGCAGCCACCCTTTGAACAAGTGTTTGTGCCATTTTTTAATCCTTTAACTTAACCAACTCTTTTATGATATCAACCTTTTTCTTTTTATGAGTTTTTATTCCATTTTCAGAGGCTACACGTTTTAAGCTGTTCCAATCCATATTCTCATAATCTATAACTTTTTGCTTGTTATCATTTTTAGCATCATTATCATCTTTTAATTCAAAAAACGAATGTTCAAAAAATTTACTTTTTCTAAGCCTTTCTGCCTCTTCTTCTGTTGCGTCATATATTCCACAAGTAAATCTTGCAAACTCATATTTTGCAAATGGAACATTACAAACAAATCTAATCATTTTTTGATCCTCCCGCTTCAATTTTTGCAACTTCAAGGATTCCTTCTTTTGCGGTTTTTCTACCGCTAACCATGTTGTCATGTTGTCTATAAAAATATCCAAAATGGTGTATTGCAACAGATGTTACAAAACCATTTTTTCTTGTCCTATCAATTAATTCTGTATCTACCAATTTTTTTAAATTTTCATCAAATGGATATTCCTTTAGGTATTTTAAAAGCCACATACCCGTTGGTATTGATGGGCTATACCCAAGTTTATCTCCATCTACCATTGCAGTATAACTATGTGCACTTACTATACAATCCATTTGTGCCTGTGCATTTGTTATCGCAACTACCATGCTATATATCATGTCATTTGATATATAATCATCATCTCCAAGAATATATAAATAATCAGATTTACATTGTTTGGCAAGTGAATTATAAGCCTTGCCAACCCCCATCTGATATTTCCCATTTTCGTCGATAGGGTTATCCAAAACAAGTATATCATCAACCCTATATGTTTGCATTTGAGCACTTCTTAAGGCTGCTTCAAACCACTTTTTATTTCTGCCAGAATCAACTATTCCAATAGAAACTGTTGGCAATTTAGCCCTGTTTAAAATTGTATCCCAGTTGTTTAAAAAACCAGATTCTCTATAATACCAGTTCCCGTGTCTACCATCATGCCCATCTTTTTTTATATTTCGTATGGCTTGCACAATATCTTCTACTTCATTAACCCTATAAGTAAAAGGAAACTGGTGGTTAGTAATAACAGACATACCAGATAAAACAGCTTCAATAACCGTATTGGGAAAACCATCATGTTCTGTATATCTTATAAAAATCTGACACTTTTTCATAAGTTTTAAAACATTGCCCCATTTCAATCTTCCATGATTTTTTATATTGGAAGGGAGCCCCTTAAATACATCTTCAGGACAACCAAACCAATGAAACTGAACATTGGGCAATCTATTGGCAACTTCAACCATCTCATTGGGCATATATAATGCCTTGCCAGGTTCATAAACCAAAACATCCAATTTGCCACTATAATCACGTGGGCTGTATTTAATTTTACTCATATCTCCTGAAAATGTTGGAGCAAATACAGCACCAATACCATATCGAGATAAATAATCCCTTATCATTCTACTGGCACATGAATAATAAATATTTTTTTTGCCAGTAAGTTTTTCCAAATAACCATTTGCACCACACCAAAACGCATCCGTTCCACACCAGTGCAAATTTATTTTATTTTCTGTTTTTAATAATGTTTCAAAATCTTCTACCGAATAAACTCCAAACCAAAAAACTTCATCTTCTGTATTAATGTTTTCCAATTCTACATAATCTAATTTTAGTTTATTCTGGAGTTTTTCTCCAAAATAACTCATAGCTTTTTTGTTGTAGTATATTTTCATTTAGTCTCCATTTAAGGTTTAGGTAATTTGGGGGTGAAATTAATCACCCCCTCAATTACCCATTATTTTTACCAGTTGGTGTAATACACCTTGATAGTTAGTCCTTGAGCCGTTGCAATACTTGCTGATTTCGCAACTGTTAATGCACCCGCTATCGGAATAGGGGCAGGTAAAAACATGTTTGGAAATTCAACGACGCTGGCTGTATTACTAAGTAAATACTTACCAACCGTTGTGCTACCATCAAAAACATGCAGATGTTGGCCTGCGGTCATATTGGTTGCACTTTCAACATTATATCCCCAAAAGAGACAACCTGTAAGTGCTGTTCCACCACTGTCTTTAATGGCATATCCGCCAGATGTAAGTTTACTGGCTGACATTGAACAAGATGTTGCAAGCTCAATAAAGGGAGCAGAAAGTTTACCTTTAGGTGTTAAAGACATATCACACCCCCTTAATCGCTGAATCTGAATACAGAGTGAGTCTCAGGCAGTTTGACAATTAAACCAATTTGTGAGAGGTATTGTTCCTCAACTGCATCAGTTCCAGGTGTTTGAATGTTTGTTTCCCATTGAGTATCACGGAAAACCATTAGTCCAACATTGGCAGGGTCAATATTAACCATAAAGTTTTTATAGACACTACCACGAAGTAGCGGATCATATACAAGGTCAAGGTCACCTGAAGGTGTTTCAAGACGCATAATCTTGAGACCAAGTTTATTTTCAGCCTGTGTCATACTAATATCATTTTCCGCACGTGCGAGTTTAGTAAAGAAGGTCATAACACCACGACCACAGATTGAGAATTTACGCACAGACGAATCATATTCGTAAACCTCTTCCATATCATCCATAAAGTCATTGAATGTATATGACGCTTTTGTTTTGTTAAACTCACGAGCCCCACCGATACCATTGTTAGCTGCACCATAGATTGTAGCATTTATAATACCATGAGATGTTCTGTTTGGCGCACTTGAACCAAGTAATGCAGCAGCACCAGGTGCACTAAAGGGATTACCTTTAGAAGAACCATAACGCTGACCAAAGATAAACGCTCTTTCCTGCTCAATGAGGTGTTCTTTCATTTTGTCGGCACGAATACGAGCATATTCACCACCACCAAAGGTGCGTGTATTGCGAAGCGTATTATCAATACCATACTTGGTTTTAAATATCTGAGCAGATGCCCAAACAGATTCCAGGTTATCACTATATCCAGATGCTTTAGCAGAACCATCTTCAAAAGCACTACCAATCCTCTGAACCTGGTCATTTTTAGCAGCATTAAAACCTGGCGTGTTTGTAATCATCGTTCCAGTTACTTTTACAAGCGAATTTGTGCTATCAAGGCTTGTTGAAGATACAAGAATATTGGCATATTTGCTATGGTCATCAGCATCAACAACCTGAATTATATGTCCCGCCAGAATCGTTGTGGTGGGATTGTTTGTAATTTTAACTTTTATATCTGCCGAGCTACCTGCAGATACAGACGTAATAGTTGTTGCTGCCGAAACTGAATAAGTCAAATTATCCAACCAGTGAGCACGATGTTCGAGAAATTTATAATCAGGATCATCAACCTGTTCTTTAGGAAGTCTGCGAAGCAGAGAAAGAAAGGGAGTCGCCTGCGGAACAAGTTCAGCAACCTTGTCACCAAGATTGAACTTACGCCGATCTCGATACATCACACTCGCAGTTGATGTGTATAGTGACTTATTACCCGAGTTGTAAGTAATAGGCATTTTCTACATTTCTCCTACGAGATTAGTAATCCGCATGTCCAATGGATGCCCGTAAATTTCGCATAAATTCATCTTCATCTGTTTGCTTTCTTTGTGGGGCAGATGGAATACCTGCAACCGTATCAGGCAAATAAGAATTGCGTTGTATTTGATTCTTAACGCTCTTAACAGCTTCCTTTTCAGCAGATGACATTCTTTTCTTTGTGGCATACACATCATACAGCGAATCAAGTGTTATTTGATTTGTGCTTGCCCATTTGATAAATTCTTGAAACTCACTATCAGGAATATTTTTTGATTGCTTAAATGAATTGAGCATCTCAGTTTGACGAACCCTTTCAAGCCGTCTCGCTTGTTGTTCTCTCTCCTTGTTAAGCAATTGTCTTATTTCTGAAGTTGCTTCCTCCTTTACCCTTCTGGCAAGCTGTTCTCTTTCCGCCCTCTCATATGATTCTCTCCACTTATAAGACTCAGATTTAGGGTCATTATAAGCATCATAGGGATCAAATGCTACTGGACGCTCTGGGAGAACATCTTTCTTTTCTTCTTGCTTCGGGACTTGCTGGGTTTGTGGTAACTGTCCTGACTCTTCAAGCAAATAATCCATCATGTGCTTAAAAAGTTTTGGATCATCACGTAAAGCCTTATCCAAATTGAGGGCCGGCTCAACTTCTTTCTTAAACCTGTCATACTCTTCTTTGAGTTTAACGGGGTCAAGAACATCACCACTTTCTTCTTTTTGAGTTCCACCAAGTGAGTCCTCAGCTTTTTGTTTACGCTGCGTATCCACAGCATCAAAATTAAATTTCTCCCCTTCTGGGTTAATATATCCATCACCTTCTTCTGGGGTTATCCCACCTGGATTGGTGAAAAAATCCTGCAATGTAAAATCGTCCGCATCAATTTGAGCTTCTCCATCATATGGAGATTCCATATTTGCGGGTTCAGGTAATTTATCATTACCTTCTTGTGGTGCAGCAACCTGTTGTTGGCTTGCTGCTTCTTTTTTCTCTTCAGCCATTATCAGCTCTCCTCATTTGTTTCCTGGGGTTTCCCCTTTTCTTTTTCCCGAATAGCTTTTTCTAACTCTTTCTGGACATTTCTTAATCTTTCCCGCAATGTTGCGTTTATAACATCTGTCTTACCTTCAAGGTCGGCAAGCAGAGAGTCAATGTGTGCTTTAAATTTTTCTATTTCTATTTTCTTTTCATAAGTTACTTCACGCTTTTTCATCTTGTCAAGCTGTTTAGCCATATCTTCAAGCGTTGCAGTAAGCTGTTGTATATGTTGTGCCTGTTGCATTACAAGGGCTTTTCTCTTCATTACACCGTCTCTGTCAAAAATGTCAAGTTTCTTCAAAACTTCCACATCATCAACAAGCCCAGCCTGATACCACTGCATATACTCTTGTGCAAGAGCCCACCTGTTTGATGGTAGTGTTGAACCCGCCAAAACAATTATATCATATTTACCAACACTAAGGTCATTAATACGTTGAATAACTTCACCAGCGTCGTCATATATTGGTATATTTGCCTCTTGCGACATCTCCAAACCATTGGGCTGAATAAGACGAAATATTTTATGTGTGGTATAAACAGTTTGTGCAAGTGTAACAGCTTGTTTAAATAACTGTGTCAATGCACGTTCTACTGTTTTCATCTTCAACATAATACGCCTATTACCAAACTCTTCAATAGCAAGTGTTCCCCTGAACGTTTCTGGTGCTCCTTGAGAAGAGCCCTGCATTAATGGGAATACACCTGAAGAATATTCGGTTTCATACTTCATGTCAGCAGCAAGACTAAACAAAGCGTTTGACAATGGAACAGGTGGAATATCTTTTGGAGGTGTTACCCCAGGCATATATTCCATCACAGCCCCAGGCTTAGAATATTCTATTCTAAACTGGTCAATATCCTCTACAGAACCTTTTTCAACAAAAACCTTTGGATTGGTAGATGTTTGAGTATGTGCAATCATAAGACTATACAGCTTATTCAACATATCCTGCTGCCCCATAAGAAACGCAGGCTCACCCATGCCATAAGGGGTTCCCGTATAGACATTACAAAATGGCACTATTGGGTAATCTTCTATGGGTAGCTCAACGTCATAAAGAAGGTCAGACCCAACTATCCCACTTACCCTTATTCTTGGAACATAAACATAACCAAGTATATCTATGTTACCTTCCGATGTGGGTGACTCTGCAACCCCCTCGTTAATGGCGTTGAACTCTTCTTCCGGTAAAACTTGTATTTCACCACTTTCATCTACAAACCTAACAAAGTTTTTAATTGTTTTATAATATCTTTCAATAATTCTTACTTTTTCTTTTTTGATGTCAACCATATCACGACCAACAATCTGGCCTTCATCAGCGTGCATACTACCACCACGCTGTTTTTCAATAGATGTCTCAGCAGCATCAATTATTTCCTGATACTGTGGATACCTTAATTTTGCCTGCCTTTTCGTAATATGTTTAACAATCAAAATGCTCTCAGCGTCACGGCATAATGGGTCTTTTGACGTAGGGTCTATATAAATATCATCTGGGTCTGCATACCCAAACTTTACTTCTCCCAACCCATCATCAGCATATTTATCAACATAAACATACATATACCCCAAACCTGTTATAAGAGAATCAGCCAATGCTTGAGCATACAAGGAATCGCCATCAGATATTTGCCAACAATACTGCATAATATCTTCAAATATTCTTGCAACCTTGTTATCTGAATCTTCTCTTCCCGTAACCCTTACACCGGGATTCTTTGCTGCCATAATAGCCATCTTAGCATCAATAGCAGGGAATATTCTGTTTACAACAAGTGGTGCTTGGTTTCTCTTCTGAAGTTCTTCAACTTCATCCTCGCTCCACTGTTTATTATAAACATAATCACGATTCATTTGAGCTTGTTCGGCCCAAATATCATGGTATGCTTCATAATCGTGGTATAGTTCTTCTGCCTCTAATACTAAGGGGTGAATTTCATTTTCACTCATTTACAGCATCCTCTGCTTCAAATTCTTCAAGGCTTATACTTTGTTCTTTTCTAACATTGGTAATTTTACCACCCTGAAAAGAAAAAACAACCTTCCCGTAGAATTTCTCCCGCATTAGAGAGAAAAGCCACACTAAAATCTTTTTTCCATCTATTTTCATGGTTCCTCCAATTATATACACTTCCAATTTACGAAATTTTTTTGAGAAAAGCAAGCTTCCACTTTTGACCCGTCCGCAGGTGCAATATTTCTTGATGGATAAGCACCGTAACATGCGTTCCATAAGGCATCTATGGTATCGTCATGTTTTCCTTTAGGGTATGTTAACAACTCAATTCTCATATCTTTCATACTCTCATGTAGGTAAATTTGTCCTGCCCTGAAACGTGGTTCGAGACCATAATTCCTATCAGAGAACTTTTCTGACTTTGATTTTCTTGGCACAACCTCTGTAACGGGTATAAAAACATTTCGTCTTATAGATTCCTGTCTTAGAAAGTGAACCAATGCTTCTTGATATGAAACCGTTTCTATTTTAACCCGAAGTAAAGAACTCTTATACTTCTCTTTTAACTTAAACAACTCCTCAATTGTTTCCATAGGGGGTAATCTATCACGAATACATTCCACAACGTAAACATGATTTTTGGGCGTTACAGCAATTGTAATAAATACAGTAAAATCTCCCCTAACCTTTCCCATTGCAGGGTCAAGACCACAAAATATGTTACATGGTATATAATATTTATCACCTATTTTTGTATAATCACCCTCAGTTTCTGCTTCTTCTTTTGGTAAAACAAGAAAAGAATTATTATTTTGGTCAAGCCATACATATCCAGTATGTGTATTTATATATTGTTGCTTGAATATTTGACTATCGGGTGACATTGGCCTGTTCATATATTCCTGATAAAACAAGTCCAAATAACCCAACCTGTCATATTCATCACGCATTTCTTTTATTTTTGATAAAGCCCACCTGGATGACCATAGAGGCTTTTCCCATGCGTCATCTATAATTTGCCAATGTTCTCTTGGGTTAACATAATATTCGGGATCATCTTTAATGCTATTTAAAAAGCTATCTTCATGCACAATAGTTCCAATAAAAACTATTTTACCTTTTTCGGCTATAGAAGGAAATACAGCTCCACGTATCCATCGTTTTAACTTTTCACGCTGTTCTGGCGTTTCTGTGTTTTGTTCAGATTCAATATCATCCATCAGTATTAAGCCAGGTCTCCACTGTTTCCACTTTGTTCCACGAATGCGCTGCCCTGACCCTTTTGCCAACACTTTACACAAATTGGTTGTTTCTATTTCAGATTCTGTCCATTTATCCTCATTTTTTAAATTACCAAAGAAGTATTTTATACGGTCATTATCTTCCAACTCATCCTTTATTGCCTCCAAAAACAATACAGACTGAGAAGAAGACTCAGAAACAATTACAATCAAATGTTGTTTACCAAAACATATCTGATGAAGTGGATAGATAAGGGTTGCAAGTGTGCTTTTACTATGTCCACGTGGTAAAACTATACATGTTTTTGGCTTGTCCTGCAACAACATTCTGTATGCGGTTTTCTGATGCTCTGTAGTTTTTAATTTTACATGATGTGGCAAACAGACAGCTGCAAAAAGCTCTAAATCTACTTCCATTTGAGATAATAACGATTCCCTGTCAAGCATAAATTTTCCTATTCCACCACTTCTTTCGTTCTATGTAATAGTGAGAGTTATAAAACATATCTTTCATTTTCTTTACAACCCTCGCAGGACTCTTTAACGGACATCTGTCCATAAACTCTAACGGAACACCAATTTTACAACAGATATTACTGATGCCATCATTACTGCAAAGAATGCAATTTCCATCTTTTATTTTACAATATTTCGATGGCATATCAGGTATTTTCCTCATTTGAGGTTTCTTCTTCAATAATTTCCTGATTTTCTTTTGCTAACCTTGCTATCTGTGTTTGTTCAGCCACAGACAATGGTATTACATTCTGCTCTACCTTTTTAGTGGTTTTACCAGGATAATTACCAAACAACTTATTAAGCTCTTTTATAGCCTCAAGCTGAACTTTTCTATCCCCTGCGCTTTCAGTCTCTGCAGAGATAATAGCTAACAACTTTTCTGCTATAAGGTCATAATCAATACCCTTTTCAAGTAGCTTTTCAGTAAACCTTTTATTTAGCTCATCAGACACTTGTTGCATTTGTGCTTTAAAACGGTTTTCCAATTCTTGCATTACATATTTCTCCAAATAATGATAATTTAACATACCTGATAATATACACATTACATACAAGGTTGAAGGTCTATTATTGGCTTCTTCTTCAACCACATCATAGGCACACCTGAATAATGTCCTTTCTGGGTGTTCAAAGAAGTAGTCCATAATTCGTCTGTATGTTTCAGGTAATTCACGAGAAGAAGCTATAGCCTTTTTAAACCCCTTTATATACTTGGGGTGAGGGGCAGGAGGTAAGGCATTCTTTGGACTAAGCCCGACTAAATAGCTTCCACAAGCTGTAACAACAACCGTATCACGATACCTACCATATCCCATTGGATATACATTGAATACCTCACCTACCCAGCCGTCACTGAACCTTACATATTCACCACGAACAATATTCTCATCTGTAAAATTATGAACCTTTAAATTGCGTTCCCTTGCCTCTTCTTCTGTGTATAATATAAAGTTCTTACGAACTATATCTATGTCTTTGTTATGTATTCTCCTACCAGGTAGTATATGCATCAATTCTCCATAATATTATCCACATACTAATTTACGAAATTTTTAGCAAAAAAGCAAGTCCCCACTTTTTTATAGTAAACTACCCACTTTTTTAATAAATACAAACCCTCACGGATACCTCAAAAGTAGACACTTGACTTTTACATTTTTTATTCGTATATTATATACGTAACCTGAAATTATGTTAGTGAAATATGCTTCATTAACATAAATAGGTTAAAATATCCTTTAACGTGTAGGACTAAAAGAACACGGCTGAAATTGACATAAATAGGCTGCGGGTAATAGTTGACCCACAATATATCAAGGCCCCCAGTCTGGTAGATACCTAAGAAGCAATCCTAACTGCATAAGGTAAATTATAAGAAACTCTACCTGTCAATATCAGAGAAATAAAAATTACGCATGTAGCCATAACCCTAATGGGGATACTACAGCTAATACTTCCTAATACAAGCAAACAACCTCTTAACCATATCCAAAAATATAAAAAATTTCTACAAAAAAATTTTTATAAACCTATACAAAATATAGTAAATTAACAACTGCGTTAACTACCTATATTTAGTATCTATAGTTTATATCTTAACCCATATGGGTAGAAAGATTCAGAAATAAG
>DJWQ01000258.1:0-1240 GCA_002441045.1 Firmicutes bacterium UBA6226
TTATTAAAGCAAACGTTAACTTATAAAGATTATCCTCCTATATAGCGGTTAAAGATCGACCGACTGATTGACAGGAGGGTAAGAGCATAAAATACAAACGGTAAGAAACAAAAATAAAAAAAGTAATAACTGATGAATTATTTAGAACGCACCAAAGGCAGATGACACTGCATGTGACCTTTTGCGTGCTTCAATAAACAAGTGGAGGAAAATATGAAAGCTTTAAAAGTGGATCATATCGGTATAGCTGTAAAAAATTTAGAAGAAACTTTAGCGTTCTATCAAGAAGTACTTGGACTTGAACTTGCAGGTACAGAAACTGTAGAAGAGCAAAAAGTTAAAGTTGCTTTTTTACCTGTAGGGGATACAGAGGTAGAACTTTTAGAATCAACAACAGATGATGGGCCAATTGCAAAATTCATCGAAAAAAATGGCGAAGGCATTCAACATATTGCTTTCAAGGTAGAAAATATTGAAGAAGCGATTGAGTACATGCAATCTAAAGGCATGAAGATGATTGACGAAAAACCTAGATACGGTGCTGGTGGTGCTAAAATAGCTTTCGTACATCCAAAAAGCTCACACAGAGTATTAGTTGAATTAAGTCAAAGAACTGAATAATGGAGGAAACCATGTCAATCAACAAACTTGAAGACTTGAGAAAACGCCGTGCTGCGATTACGCTAGGCGGTGGAGAAAAACGGATTCAAAAACAACATGAAAATGGCAAATTGACAGCTAGAGAGAGAATTAACATCTTATTTGATGAAGGCTCTTTTGTAGAATTAGACGCATTTGTTAAGCATAGATGTACCAATTTTGGTATGGAAAAAGTTGACGCACCAGCAGAAGGTGTCGTTATCGGTTATGGTAAAGTAGACGGAAGATTGGTTTATGCCTATTCGCAAGACTTTACTGTTGTAGGTGGATCACTTGGTGAGATGCATGCAGCAAAAATTTGTAAAGCAATGGACAATGCACTTAAAATGGGTGTGCCAATCGTTGGTTTAAACGATTCAGGTGGTGCGCGTATTCAAGAAGCTGTTGATGCACTTGCTGGTTATGGAAAAATCTTTTACAAAAACACCATCGCCTCTGGCGTTATTCCTCAAATTACAGCCATAATGGGCCCTTGTGCCGGAGGCGCGGTGTATTCACCCGCTTTAACAGATTTTATCTTCATGGTAGACCAAACTTCGCAAATGTTCATCACTGGACCACAGGTTATTAAAACAGTAAC
>DJWQ01000258.1:1331-3418 GCA_002441045.1 Firmicutes bacterium UBA6226
GAAGAAGATTTAAACGTAGTGGATGAATCATTAAATACTATTATTCCAGACAACTCTAACAAACCATACGATATGTTTGACGTTATTCGTGCGATCGTAGATGGTGGCGATTACATGGAATACCAACCTTACTTTGCAAAAAACATCATTACTTGTTTAGCGAGAATAGGTGGCAAATCAGTCGGTATCATAGCAAATCAACCTAAAGTAAACGCAGGCTGTTTAGATGTAAACGCATCTGATAAATCAGCTAGGTTCATCAGAACGTGTGATGCGTTTAACATTCCATTATTAAACCTTGTTGACGTTCCAGGCTTCTTACCAGGTACGACACAAGAGTACGGTGGTATTATCCGTCATGGCGCTAAAATGCTTTATGCATACAGTGAAGCAACTGTTCCTAAATTGACCCTTATTACTAGAAAAGCGTATGGTGGATCATATCTTGCTATGTGTTCTAAAGACTTAGGCGCAGATTTAGTTCTCGCTTGGCCAACAGCAGAAATTGCGGTTATGGGACCACAAGGTGCTGCTAACATCATCTTCAGAGGCGAAATAGATAAAGCTGAAGATAAAGCGGCAACTAGAGCTAGAGTCATCCAAGAATATACAGATGAATTCGCTACACCATATAAAGCAGCAGAACGCGGTTTTGTTGACGATGTTATTGAACCAGCATTTACGCGTTCAAGATTAATTGATGCGTTTGATATGTTGGCTTCAAAAAGAGAAACGCGACCAACAAAAAAACATGGTAATATTCCATTATAAGAGAGGTAATTAGATGAGTGCATTAGAACAATTTAAGCATGCTGACTCCTTTGCGCAAATGTCATTGGGTGATAAGCTTGCTGCTACTGGGCAAGTCATCCTCTTAGGTATGGGCATCACCTTCATCGCCTTAATCGTTATATGGGGTTTGACAGCGCTTATGTCAAAAGCAATTCAAGGCATTGAAAAAGGTTCTGAGGTAAAAAAAGTGAAAGCAGCAGTTCCAAATGTTGCTAAGTCTGAACCAGTGGCGAAAGTTGAAGTAACAGATGATAGTGAGCTAATCGCAGTAATTTCTGCAGCGGTAGCAGCTAGTCTAAATACTTCTGTCAATAATATTATCGTAACAAATATAAAACGTATCTCAGATACAACGCCATCTTGGGGACAAGCTGGTAGAAGCGATTTAATGAATTCACGAGTATAGCGGAGGATAACATGAAGAAGTTTAATATAACGGTAAACGGCAAATCATATGAAGTTGAAGTAGAAGAATTAGGTGGCGTAGCATCTGCTCCGGTTAGCAGACCAGCAGCTCCAGTAGCATCTGCACCAAAAGCAACACCAGCACCTGCAGCAGCGCCTAAAGCAGCACCAGCACCAGCTCCAGTAGCAGGCGATGGCGAAGTAGTGGCATCTCCAATGCCTGGAACAATTCTTGATATTAAAGTGAACGTTGGTGATACAGTTGCTAGCGGTGCGGTTTTACTCATCCTTGAAGCGATGAAAATGGAAAATGAAATCATGGCACCAGTAGCAGGTACAGTAAAATCAATCACAGTATCAAAAGGTGCATCAGTAAATTCAGGAGACGTTTTAGTTGTAATCGGTTAATCGATCACAGACTAAAATCGAAAGGAGATACAAGATGCTACAAACAATAAATGATTTTTACCTGTCAACTGGTATTGCCAATATGACAGTTGGAAACGGCATCATGATCCTCGTCGCGTTTATTCTGATGTTCCTAGCGATTAAGAAGGGTTTTGAACCGTTATTGTTAATCCCAATCTCATTTGGTATGTTCTTAACGAACTTACCACTCGCTGGCCTTATGGCTGAACCTGTTATGGGTGCAGATGGTCACGTAGCTGAGATTGGCGGTCTATTATACTATCTATATCAAGGGGACCACTTGGGCATCTTCCCACCACTTATCTTCTTAGGGGTTGGCGCGATGACAGACTTTGGTCCATTGATTGCAAATCCAAAGTCACTTTTACTAGGTGCAGCGGCACAGTTTGGTATCTTCATAACGTTCTTAGGTGCAATCGCATCAGGTCTGTTTACACCAACTGAAGCAGCATCTATCGGTA
>DJWQ01000046.1 GCA_002441045.1 Firmicutes bacterium UBA6226
AGGATCAAAAGCGATTCTTCGAGATCATCTACCGTATGATTTTGGGACAAAGTAGTGGACCGCAAATCACTTTACTTTTACAGATGGTGCCTCAGGCAAAGATGATTAAGTTACTGAGTGCGTAGCTCAATGATATATTGTTCGATATGAAAAAACTGACCTCTAAATGCCAGATTTAACGCTAACATAAGGAGGTCAGTGATTTATTTTTTTATTTACCGTCGAGTAAGTTGCCGAGGCCACCTAAAAGGCTACCTTCACCTGTGGATTTACCGCCGTGTGCTCTCGCACTTGAAAGTATACGGTCTGCCATACGTGAGAACGGAAGGGATTGAAGCCATACTTTTCCTGGTCCTTTTAAGGTTGCGAGGAATAGTCCTTCACCGCCGAACACCGCACTCTTAATGCCTTTTACCATCTCTATGTTGTAATCCACGCTTCCCGTTAAAGCTACCAAACACCCTGTATCGAGTTTAAGTACTTCTCCTTGAGCGAGTTCTTTTTCAATAATTGTACCGCCTGCATGTAGGAACGCTAACCCATCGCCTTCTAGTTTTTGCATGATAAAGCCTTCACCACCAAAGAAGCCAACGCCTATCTTGCGCTGAAATGCGATCCCGATGCTGATGCCTTTTGCAGAACAAAGGTAGGCATCTTTCTGAGCAATTATTTTACCACCGTAAGCAGTTAGATCAACAGGTACGATTTTGCCAGGGTAGGCTGCTGCAAATGATACTTTCTTGCGATCAGATGACTGGTTTGTAAACTGCGTCATGAAAAGGCTTTCACCAGTAATCATACGCTTTCCAGCATTTGCAAGCTTGCCCATGAATCCGCCACCACTACTACTTTCTGAACCATCGCCAAAAATAGTCTCCATTTCAATGCCATTTTCCATATACATCATTGCGCCTGCTTCTGCTACAACGCTTTCTCTCGGATCGAGTTCAATTTCTACAAATTGCAAATCGTCACCAAATAATTCAAAATCGATATCATGTGCTCTCATCTTGAAGCTCCTTTCATTTTATCTTCTTTATTTTCTTTGTATTGATACATACTTACATCTGCTTCATGTATTAAAAATTCTATGTCTTCATTTCGTTCTGTACAATTTGCGTAGCCAGAGGTGACTGACACTTCTAAACCTTGTGCTTTCATCTCATCATTAAACTTCAGAGCAATTCGGTTTAACACATGGTTCAAATCAATCTCATTAATACCCGATATACATAAGACAAACTCATCGCCGCCAATTCGAGCAAAGATATCATATGCTCTAATTTGTTCTAGTGCAATGCGTGTGAAGCAACTCAATACTTCATCACCTTTTGAGTGTCCATAGGTGTCATTCACTTTTTTGAATTTATCCATATCAAAATAAGCGATATAAACTTCTAGAGACTGCCTATTTGCTGTAGCAATTTCTTTTGTAGCAAGATCAAGAAACGCCCTATAATTATAAGCACCCGTCTTTTGATCTGTATAAGCCATTTTTTTTAGCTGTACGTTATATTTCCTCACTTGATATGCCATAGTGGCAATTAACAAAAAAATAAACGTCCTAGAAAATGATTCGATGATTACGCTTGAAACATGATATGAACCTTCACTGAGATACCAATCGACAAACGTCCACATGACTGCAGAAGAAATAGCTATTAATCCACCTATAAATTTATCACCAAAATAACTGCTTAATACAATTGGGAACACATAAAGTAAATAAATAGATATAATCGTCCCTAAATTAATATCTAAAGTACCAATCAAAATAACTGATATTAACCCACCTAAAGTTATAATTATCTTCTTCAAGTATCCTCCCAACTCAACTAGTCTAGACAGAGTGATAAGACTTCACCTATAGGTGCATGAATTTGAAGACTTGCTTTATAATCCTGTGGGGTCGTATCCTTATTGATCAACACCATAGACGTTCCTCTAAAATAATCGATTAAACCAGCAGCTGGGTAAACCACTAGCGAGGTACCACCTACGATGAGTAAATCCGCTGTGGCGATGGCCTTCACGGCTTGATCTATAACCGCCATATCCAGATTCTCTTCATATAAGACCACCTCAGGTTTCACTATCCCACCGCAAGCTGTACACTTCGGAACATCCTCGCTGTGGATAATGTACTCTAGCGAATGTGCTTTTCCACAAACCATGCACTTATTTTTGTGTATGCTTCCGTGTAGCTCAAGTACATTTTTTGACCCTGCCATTTGATGTAAGCCGTCAATGTTTTGAGTAATCACAGCTTTCAGCTTGCCTCTTGCCTCCAGCTTTGCTAAAGCGAGATGCGCTGGGTTAGGCTTTGCAGATTCATAAATCATATGGGTTTTATAAAAGGCATAAAACTCTGACGTATGGCTCATGAAAAAGCTATGGCTCAAAATCGACTCTGGTGAAAAGGTTCTATTGCTACCTTTCACATACAGCCCATCTGATGAGCGAAAATCAGGAATGTGACTTTCTGTTGAAACGCCAGCACCACCAAAGAAAACTATTTTCTCGCTTCTTTCAATCAATCCCTTAAGCTTAATCAATTTATCTTCAAGCATGCCTTTGATTCCCTTTCTATTCAATGTCTTTTTAGAGATACCCACTCTGAGATCATTATAACAAAATAAGGTTTAAAACGCTTTATAAGAATTAAAACTCTTTATTTTGATAAATCTTCATTGAAATCAACATTGAAATCCCACAAAGGAGAATCGATGCAATAAATCCAATATAGGGCAATCGCAAAATCATCTCTTCAGAAGGTAAGGGTACATTAAGCTTGCTACCTATCATAGCGACGATTGTCGGTAATAATATAAGAAGAAACATCATAATCCTTCCTTTTTCTACACCAAACTTTATCATCACAGGGAATAAAAGCGTCATAAATAGAAAACCCGCTGCTGTCAGTGCAAAGGTAACGGGAAGAAACATATCAGCTGGCATCATGCCCGTCAAAAGATTGAAAATCAAATTGATCACAAAAGCAATCATGACGAAACCCGAACCCAGTAGATACTTACTCATGACGATTTGATTTCTTGAAACCGGCATGGTGAGTGCATACTTATCCCAATGCGCCTTCTCATCATATGCCAGTGCAGTGATGGGCATCATAGCGCCTAGTATGGTTATGATTGCTCCCAACATCGCAGAATTGCCACTGGCGAAAGCAAAGAAGCTATACAGTATCACTAACAAAGCCATCACTTTAAACTGCGCTCTTAAATTAACCATATCCTTATATAATAAACCAAGCATTTTATTTCCTCCTATAATGATAAAGCATAATGTCTTCTATGCTCGCCTTGTCAAAAGCCATATCTGAGGTGACAGCACTACGTTCCACCAACGCCTCCACACCAAATTTGTTCTTTC
>DJWQ01000231.1 GCA_002441045.1 Firmicutes bacterium UBA6226
GCTTGACTTCATATAGTTAGTCTTTAGAATCGTATTCCTAGTGCTTCCATATCTTCGGCTAAATCGTCCATGTTCGCCGTCATGAAGTCATTGTAAGATTCCCAAGTTGCCGCATCCCAAATTTCTATACGGGAGCCAGCGCCGTTAACATATACCTCTTTATCAATATTTGCATGTGCTCTAAGTGTTTGTGGCACAAGAATTCTACCTTGTTTATCTAACTCACACTCAGTTGCACCAGCAAAGAACGACCTTGCAAACGCTCTTGCATTTTTGTTCGAAAGTGGTAATTGCTTTAGCTTTTCTTCGAAAATTTGCCACTCTTCGAGTGAAAAGACGAACAAACAATGATCAAGACCTTTCGTTATATAAAAGCTATCGCCCAGCTTCTCTCGAAACTTTGATGGGATGCTTAATCTATTTTTTGCGTCGACTGAGTGTTTAAATTCTCCAGTAAACATATTCGCTCCATCAATTGACGTTATTTTTAGAAATTCATGGTCTTTCTACCCACTTTGTGACACTTTCTACCACTAATTAATCTAATTTTAAACTTTTTTAATAAAAATAGCAATAAAAAAAAGCGACTTTTTTTGATAAAAGTCGCTTTTTTCAACATTTTAGTGCCTCAGTCCTACTGTTTATTTTCCTCTTGTATTTCATCGTTTAGTGAAACACTATTTGTAGTAGGTTCCGAAGATTCATTTTCAATTTTCCACCAGCCTTTTTTTCTAGCAATAGCGATAAACAATACGCCACAGACGATAAATACTAGGCTGATCAACTGTGCCATACGAATTGGTCCCAACATCAAGCTGTCCGTTCTAAGACCTTCTACAAAAAATCTACCAATTGAGTATAAAATCAAATACTTAGCAAAATGCTCTCCGTAGAATTTTCTCTTTTTAAATGTAAACACCAACACTGCAAACACAAGGATATTCCAGATCGATTCATAGAGAAAGGTCGGATGCACCTTCACACCATCTACCATAATCCCCCACGGCAAATCTGTCGGTCCGCCATGCGCTTCTTGGTTTACAAAGTTCCCCCAGCGTCCAATCGCTTGCCCTAAAATCAAAGGCATTGCAACCATATCCGCCAAATCTGGAAAGTTGAGTTTTTTTACTTTACATACGATATAGCCACCCAGTAAACCACCAATTATACCACCGTGAATGGCTAAGCCACCTTCTCTAAAAGCAAGTATGTGACTTGGATTTTGAGCGTAATAATCCCACTCGAATACCACATAATAAAGTCTAGCAAATACAATGGCCATTGGTAAAATCACAAGTACAAGATCCAACATATCATCTTCCTTGTATCCGTATCTTTTACCAACCTTCATTAAAATTAAAGATCCAATCAACATAGCACTCGCAATGATAATACCATACCACGCGATGCCTATACCAAAAATTTCAAAAGCATAACGATCCATAACATCTCCTTATTGACTAATAATGTCTCTTTCTACAGCTTATTTAAGTAACCTATCGTATAATTGTCAAGATCCATAAAATCTTTTATTAATGAAATTGCACACTCAGTTGTTACCAACTGATAAGCTTCAAGCTGAGCAAAGATATCTACTTGCCGCATCACTGAATGCGTAAAATTATTTGCTATCGACTGTAATGAGTTAAATGAAACAATTGAACGACCATGCATCTTTCTCTTAAGCCTTATAAAGCTTTCTTCATCAAAAGCATCTACCTTTAGTCGTTTAAGCTCATTAAAAATCTCGTCTTTTAATCTTACAACGTCCTCGCTTTCATTGCTAATTGCAAAATAAGCGAATCCTTTTCCAATCTGAATGTCAAAATCAAAATACTCAGTAACCACACCTAAATCGTACATGCGTTTAAAGAAGCTACTGCTTCTGCCAAAGTACTGATCCATAATCAGTCTAAGCGCAGCTAATTTAACCTCTCTATCCTGATCAAAATAACTAGGCTCGCCTTTAAAGCCAACAGTAACAGATGGTCGCGTCACATCCTTTTTCACTTCAATTTCGTGAGCGACCACTTCATAAGGTTCATCAGGTACGAAAATTTCTGGTTTAAAGGTTCGAGATTTAAACTCATCAGTTAATGCACTTTCAATAATCGGCAAGACTGCTTCCATCTCAATATCACCATATAAAAACACCTTCATGTTTTTAGGTGAGTAAAAATGCTTATAACAATCAAGTATGATTTCAGGTGTAATTTGCATAATCGATTCTACACTACCTGCAATTTCATCTTTTACAGGATGATTGTGATAAAAAGCATTAAAGAAGGTATTGTAAAGCTCCCATGACGGTTCATCCATGTACATTCTTATTTCCTGCTCAATAATGGATTTTTCTTTAGTGACAGACTTCTCACTGATATCTGTCTTTTGAACCATCTCAAGCAAATTCTTCAAACAAGTTTCGAAATTATCTATCGTTTCAAAATAATAGACAGTAGATTCAGAGCTTGTGTATGCGTTGACATTAGCACCTAGCTTTTCAAATTTTTCAAAAGTACTCTTATCCTGGTCTTCAAATATTTGATGTTCAAGAAAATGTGCAGCACCATGAGGTATATTAAAGGTCTTACCATCTAAGACATAATCATTGTGCATGCCCCCGTACTGTGTCGCAAAAAAGGCGTACTTCTTTGCAAAGTCTTGTTTGCGAAATAAGTATACTTCAAGTCCACAATCCAGTTTCGTATTTAAAACCTCGTCACCCATATATTCAAAACGACTAATTTCCATCTTCCGCCTCCCCTACCAGTCTTGCAATTGTGTCTAGCTTAATTTCATTGAATGCTTCAATAACGGACGCTCTGGAGACTTGCATCGCTTCTTCAATTCTTTTATCAATATCAAAATCACCTGTAGTTTGCAGAATGCCATAATAATAGTTAATAAACGAATTTGGATAATCTGAAATTGAACGTAGATTAGAGATCAATGTCGTTCTAGCGGTTTCAAACTCTACATCTGAGAAATTGCCATTTTTAATATCGTTAACCTCATTCATAATTAACGCTTCCGCTTCATCAAATCGATTCATATCTATTCCTGCGTAAATCATAAGAAGAGATTTGAACTTTTCAACACGTGAGTAGATGGAATAGCACATGCCCGCTTTCTCTCTCACATTTCTAAAGAGTTTTGAGCTGCCACCACCACCCAGCATGATGTTACCGATCATAAGGGATTGATAGAGAGGAGAATCAAAAGACAAATTTGTCCTAAGACCCAAGCAAAGTTTTCCCTGCGTAATATTATGTTTTTCAACGACAGTTTTAACCGATTCAGGGTTAAAATAAATCTCTTCTCTTGGTACAACGGTCACTTCTCTTCTATTAAACTTAAGATTATTTTTAATTAATTCCGCCATCGGTTCAATTTCAAAGTCGCCAATAACGCAGATATCTATCTCAGAGGTTGCCACAATCTTTTCAAGATGCTGAGTTAGATCGGCAGCAGTAATCTTTTTAACATCTTCAACATAACCGAATTCATGTATTTTAAAAGGCTCTTCACTGCACATGTTTTCAACACAAGTGGTAATTACCCATTCATCCTTATGATCTCTTCTCGCTTGAATTTCTGCGATGAGTGCCTCCTTTTCAAGAGCGACAATTTCTTCATCAAAAGCATCGTTGATTAATTTTGGACGCGTCAAAAAATCAGTGATCAGCTGAATTGCAGATTGATAAAGGTCATCTGAATTAACGTACTTTTCACTTGGTGTTTGCATTTTGAGCTGCAGCATCTGTCTTTCTCCGTACTTGTGCACATCGGTTACAATTACACTACCATACATCATATCCAGCTCTTTGCTAATTTCTTGCGTATCCTTAAATTTGTAAGTTGCTTGATCGATGACTCTCGACAACATCGCATTTAAAGATACCTCTTCCCGAATTAAAGGGCGTTTCATGTAAATCCCAAAGAGCACAGTTTTAAATTTGTTCGACTTCACAAGGTGTAATTCAACGCCTGGATAAAGCGTTAAATCTTGTATCTGATTAATCATAAGTCACATCCTATTCTTTGATTCATATATGGAATTTTAATTTTCAGCGTCATAAAGACATTATAGCTTATTTACATCTTATTGTTAATACGCTATAATATTTTGATGTGATTGAAATACGGAATTAACAAATGATATAAAGGATGGGTTAATATGAAATTAGGTATAGTAGGTTTACCAAACGTTGGAAAAAGCACGTTGTTCAACGCAATTACTAAAGCAGGTGCTGAAAGTGCAAATTATCCATTTTGTACCATCGAACCAAACGTTGGTGTCGTATCGGTACCGGATAAAAGATTAGATGTCCTAAGAGATATGTACGATTCTAAAAAAATCGTTCATACAGCTATAGAATTTTATGATATTGCAGGTCTTGTAAGAGGCGCATCTAAAGGCGAAGGTCTTGGCAATCAATTCCTAAGCCATATTAGAGAAGTTGCTGCTATCGTCCATGTTGTTAGATGCTTTGAAGATGAAAACGTTATTCACGTTGAAGGCAAAATCGGACCACTAAGCGATATCGAAACCATCAACTTAGAGTTAATCCTTTCTGATGCAGAAATCTTAGAAAGAAGAATTGCTAAAACAACCAAACAAGCTAAAGG
>DJWQ01000078.1:0-1080 GCA_002441045.1 Firmicutes bacterium UBA6226
GACTTGATTATCTTACACCATAACCTTTATACGAGTCAACACTAATTCTCATTTATTTTGTTAAGAAGATGAAACATTTTTCATCTTAGTATGACATATATGAAGAAAGATTTGGCGACAATCTTTTATATACCCACTGGCATATTATTTAATCAAATTATCTCACGTATTTGGTGTTTTATTTGTCAAAAATAGTTTGAAAATATTCAAAGCATTTTGATACTACTCCAATTTATCCACCTATTTTTTTTACTCTCTTAAAGTTTTTCAAGCAATACCGTCAATAATTATCAGGGTTTTTTTTAATTAGAAGGCTTGTTGACAAAAAAAATGCATATAAACTCATAAAAAAAAAGCTGCTTTGATTATCTCAGAGCAGCTTTTTTTACTGTTATTAATCAAAATTCATTCTAAAATGAATTTCTTAATTATATTTAATTATTTAATTGGCTTCATTGTTGGGAATAAGATAACATCTCTAATCGAAACGCTATCTGTTAACAGCATAATGAGTCGGTCTACACCGATACCTAAACCACCTGTTGGCGGTAGACCTACTTCAAGTGCGTTTACGAAGTCATCATCCATCATGTGTGCTTCATCATCACCGGCTTCACGTTGTTTTAACTGATCTTCAAATCTTTGTTTTTGATCGATAGGGTCATTTAACTCAGAAAATGCGTTGGCAATTTCCCATGTATTAACGAAAGCTTCAAAACGATTTGTAATTGCTGGATTATCCGGATTACGTTTAGCAAGTGGAGATACTTCTACTGGGTGGTGGAGAACAAATGTCGGTTGAACCAAGTCGCTTTCACAGAACTCTTCAAATGCAAGGTTAACCAAGTGGCCTTTAGTGTAGTGTTTTTCCACTTCTAAATGTAGCTTTTCTTTTGCAACTTTTTTAGCTTCTTCATCTGTTTCAAAAGCATAGAAATTAACACCTGTCTTTTGCTCAACAAGATCATGCATTGAAGCACGTCTCCAAGGTGGTGTAAAGTCTAACTTTGTACCTTGGAATTCAATTTCAGTAGTACCATGTACCGCTTCACAGCATTTAGCAACTACAGTTTCCGTAAG
>DJWQ01000078.1:1096-4888 GCA_002441045.1 Firmicutes bacterium UBA6226
CCCATTTCATATACTCTATCAAAACCACCTACGATTAGTCTTTTAAGGTAGAGTTCATTTGCAATACGCATATACATGTCGATATCAAGTGTATTATGATGTGTAATAAAAGGTCTAGCAGAAGCACCACCTGCGATTGTACTTAACACTGGCGTATCAACTTCTAAAAAGCCCTCTTCATCAAAGTAAGATTTCATAGTTTTGATGATTTTTGAACGCATTAAAAATTTTTCTTTAACTTCAGGGTTAACGATTAAGTCAACGTATCTTTGTCTATATCTAAGTTCTTGGTCTTTTAGTCCATGCCATTTTTCAGGTAGCACTTGTAAAGACTTTGAAAGTAAAATTACACCATCTGCTTTAATTGATATTTCTTCTTTTTGAGTTTTAAAAACAGTACCTGATAAACCAATGATATCTCCAATATCGTATGTTTTAAAAATATCATAAACTTCCTCGCCGATAGCATCTTTTCTTACATAAGATTGAATTCTACCTTCACTATCTTGGATATCTATAAAAGAAGCTTTACCCATATCTCTTTTAGCCATGATACGACCAGCTACTCTAACAGCTTTACCTTCATAACTTTCAAAATCGTTTAAAATGTCAGTTGTAAAGTTTGTACGGTCATATTTTTCTATCTTGAATGGATCCTGACCTATTTCTCTTAAATGTGCGAGTTTATCACGTCTAACTTGTAAAACTTCACTTAAATTCTCCATACTTTTCCTCCATACTTTATTTTAAGCGGCGCTACTCCCGAACTTTATAAAAATCCTCGTTGGTGATATTATATGCGTTGCAACTTTTAATGTCAATCCGCATAAACGCCGCATTATATCATACACTTCATCGTCCTGTGACGACTAAACTTGTGAAAAAGCATTCGTTAAAATACGAATCACTTGCTCTGGTGTATTGGCCTTATTAATTTCATTCTTAAAAATCGCGGCATGATTAATCCCTTTAAAATACCATGCTGCATGCTTTCGCATTTCAAGTACTGCAATATGAAGCCCTTTATAGGCAACCAGTAAATTAAAATGCTCAATAGCAATTTTCTTTTTTTCTTCATGACTTGGGTGAGCAATTCTCTCACCTGTACTAAGAAAAGTCGATACTTCTTTTAATAACCAAGGATTTCCCTGTAAACCACGACCAATCATAACACCATCACAACCAGTTATTTCCTTCATCCTCTTTGCATCGTCAACTGAAAAAATATCACCATTCCCAATAACAGGAACCTTTACCGCATCTTTAACGCGTTTAATAATTTCCCAATCAGCATGGCCATTGTACATCTGCTCACGCGTTCTACCGTGAATGGCAATTGCACTAACACCAGCAGCTTCTGCCATTTGTGCAAACTCAACTGCATTGATGTTCTTATCATCCCAGCCTTTTCTAAACTTAACTGTAACCGGTTTGGTAGAAAGCTGTACCGCTTTACGCAAAATCTCCTCAGCAACATCTGGCGTTTTCATAAGTGCCGAACCTTCACCATTGCTTACGATCTTTTGTGCTGGACATCCCATATTGAAATCAAGTATTTCATTTGAATGTGCATTTAAAATTGGCATGATCGCTTCGAGTTTTTCTACATCAGCGGTAAAAACTTGAAGTGCAACCGGATGTTCACTACTATCAAAGTTCATAAGCTGTGCTGTTTTCTTATCTTTATAATAGAGAGCACTTACACTTACCATTTCACTCACCATAAGGCCGTCGTGAAACTTACGCATGATTTTTCTATAAGGGAGATCCGTTACACCTGCCATTGGTGCGACCACTACTTCCATCATCTTACTTAAATTCATTTATTACCTACTTTAATTCACTTATACCAAGTCAACCTATACTGTCTTTTTAGGACGATTCATATGGTATATATAATTCAAACCATCAAGCGTTAAGAATTTATCCACAATTTCAATTTGTTCTGATTCAGATGCAATTAATGTTGACAGACCACCAGTAGCGATAACCTTCACTTCGCCACCACCTAGTTCTTCGACCATTTTCTTAACGATATAATCGACACTACCTACATAACCATAAATCATACCTGCTTGAATACTTTGAGTCGTATTTTTGCAGATAATATGATCTGGCTTAATTAACTCAACTCTCGTCAATTTCGCCGCTCTTTCAAATAATGCATCTGCAGATATTTTAATACCTGGCAGGATTGCACCACCAAGATATTCACATTTATCACTAATTGCACAAAACGTCGTTGCTGTTCCAAAATCGACGATGACCAGTGGACCACCGTACTTTTTAAATCCAGCCACAGCATTAACGATACGATCTGCGCCTACTTGTCTCGGATTATCATACTTAATGTTCATACCGGTTTTAATTCCAGGACCAATTACGATTGCTTCTTTATTAAAATACTTTTGAGTCATGTGTTGCAGCGAATACATAACATGTGGCACGACTGAAGAAATAATAATATCTTCCACTGCATTGACATCAAGCTTTTCATGTGCAAAAAGTTGATGAATGAAAATGCCGATTTCGTCAGCAGATTTTGAATAATCTGTTGCCATCCGCCAATTTGTAATCAATTGATCTTTTTCAAATACACCCATTACTATATTTGAGTTACCTACGTCGAAGGTTAATAACATAAAGCCTCCCAATTAAACATATTGATCTATTCCTCGGACTGAAACTTCGCCCGTAAAAATCTTTTCTAAATGCCCTGTTTCGTTTTGAACCGTTAAACTACCATCTTCATTGATGTCAACAGCATACGCCATTCGTTCAGTCGTAGGCGTCACCAGTTTAACATCCTTACCCAAAGTTACTGAGTGGCTCTTATGAAACTCTATAATATGAGACATCTCACTATTTAAAAATTCACCATAGCATCTTGAAAAGGTTTCCAAAAACCTTTCAAGTAAGTTTTTGGGGGATAGGCTTACGCCTTCCAGCTTCAAAGAAGTCGCTTTAGCTGATAGCTCTTCAGGGAAATGTATCTGTGCGACATTAACCCCGATTCCGATGACAATATAATGTAAGCGATTGATTTCAGCGCTCATTTCAGTTAAAATACCACATATTTTCTTCCCATTAACCACAAGATCATTAGGCCATTTGATGCCGACCTTTACATCAGCCAAAGACTCTACGGCCTCTGTCATGGCAGCTGCCGCAACAAGTGTTATCGCAGATACGACCTCTGGATTTAAATTTGGTCTTAAGAGCAAGCTCATCCACAGACCTGTACCACTTTCCGATGCCCATTCTCGGCCGAGTCGTCCCTTACCCTTTGTTTGTTCCCCTGCTACGACGATGCCTTGGGTATCACCATCAATAGCAAGTCGCTTCGCTTCCGAATTAGTAGAGTCTATGGAATTATGATACCTTCCAAAATCTAAAAATGAATATTGATTGATCACACTCTCTAATGAAGAACGATTGATCTCATCTGTATCAGAAATCAAACGGTAACCTTTATTGTTTACCGAATCAATCGCATAACCTTCCGCTTTCAGTGCCTTTATGTGCTTCCAAACGGCAGTCCTTGAAACACCTAACTGTTCACTGATTTGCTCCCCTGAGACATAACTGTCTGGATTTAATTTTAAAAAATTTAAAATTTGAGTTTTCATATTCACCTTCTAATAATTACTCAACCTATAGCATAACATAAAACCTGTCAAAAATAAAAACAAAATGGCTTAAACGTAAAAAATCTAGACTTAATTTAAATTAAGTCTAGATTATAGCAGATATCATTTAAACTAAGTCGATACCTTATTAGAAACCTTGGAA
>DJWQ01000140.1 GCA_002441045.1 Firmicutes bacterium UBA6226
ATTGTTATGTTTGCTTGGGAAAAAATACCTTTATCAATTACTGCTATGATTGTCGCTATAGGATTATCAATTACAAACGTATTAACACCAGCGGAAGCTTTTTCAGGCTTTGTTAATAGTAATGTGCTCTTGTTTATGGGGATGTTCATTGTTGGGGCGGCATTTTTTGATACTGGAATGGCACAACGAGTAGGCGGTATCGTCACAAAGTTTGCCAAAACAGAACGACAATTAATTGTTGCAGTTATGTTGATCACAGGTTTAATGTCGGGCGTACTATCCAACACAGGTACTGCAGCGGTTCTGATCCCTGTATTGATTGGTATTTCAGCTAAATCAGGATTTGCACGTTCAAAATTAATGATTCCTTTGGTTCTAGCTGCTGCTATGGGCGGAAATTTAAGTCTAATAGGTGCTCCGGGTAACATGATTGCTCAATCTGCACTACAAGAAATTGGAATGAGTTTTGGGTTCTTTGAATATGCAAAAGTAGGCCTTCCGATCCTACTTGTGGGAATTGCTTATATGGCGCTTTTTGGATATAAGCTTTTACCAAATCATTCGGATCAAGAACTTGATAAAGATTCTGTTTTTGCGAAACATGAGAGCTATTCTGATGTTCCGAAATGGAAGCAATATTTCTCATTGATCGTATTAATTCTAACAGTTGTTGCAATGATTTTCGAAGATCAAATTGGGATTAAGTTATATGTTTCGGCATGGATAGGAGCATTAGTACTTGTCGTATCAGGCGTTCTGACTGAAAAGAAAGCTATGAAATCAATAGATATGCATACCATTTTACTTTTCTCAGGTTCATTAGCTTTAGCAAAAGCATTGGAAAAATCAGGTGCAGGTGAACTTTTAGCGGATAAAATAATCAATGCGTTAGGGAGTCATCCATCGCCATTTATACTTTTATTTGTAGTATTACTTTTATCTGCTATCATGACAAACTTTATGTCAAATACAGCTACAACTGCACTTCTAGTACCGATAAGTCTCTCGATAGCAAATGCACTTGGAGCAGACCCCAGAGCGGTGCTAATGGCAACTGTAATTGGTGGATCAATGGCTTATGCCACACCGATAGGTATGCCTGCGAACACGATGGTTTATGGAATTGGTGGATATAACTTTAGAGATTATGTGAAAGCAGGTGCACCATTAATAGTTGTTTCATTAATTGTGTCTATGATCTTGCTGCCGATACTATTTCCATTCTATCCAAATTAGAGTTAAGAGAGGTAAATATGCATAGTGAAAATGATGTTAAAAAATTAACTGAAATCATGTCAAAGTTTATTTCTTTAGTTAGTTATAGATTACCTGATGATGTTGAGTTAAAACTTAAAGAATTAAGAGAAGAAGAAACAAATGAGATGGCAAAAATTATATATACGACGATGAATGAAAATCAAAAATTAGCTTACGATATGAAGCGACCATCTTGTCAAGATACAGGAGTACTACAGTTTTTTATCAAATGTGGTGAGCATTTTCCTTTGATTGGACAACTTAATAAAATTTTAAGAGAAGCAACCTATAAATCAACTGTCGAAACTCCTTTAAGACATAATTCAGTTGAAACATTTGACGAGTATAATACGAAAAAAAATATTGGAACAGGTACACCAAGTATTTTTTGGGATATTGAGCCAGATAGTGATGGTGTCGAAATATACACTTATATGGCTGGTGGTGGCTGTTCATTGCCAGGAGTAGCTACTGTTTTAATGCCCGGTGAAGGTTATGAAGCTATCGTGAAATTCGTACTAGATCGAATGACCAGTTATGGTTTGAATGCTTGTCCGCCATTACTTGTTGGCGTAGGTGTTGGTACCTCTGTTGAAACTGCAGCAATGAATTCAAAGCTTGCTCTAATGAGAACAGTTGATAGCCAAAATGAAAATAAAAATGCAGCCAAACTTGAACAATTATTAGAAGATGGCATAAACGCAATTGGATTAGGACCTCAAGGTCTAAAAGGCTTAAAATCTGTTTTAGGTGTAAATGTAGTAAACACAGCTAGACATCCATCTACAATAGGTGTTGCAGTCAATACAGGTTGCTGGTCGCACAGAAGGGGACTCATTGTATTTGATAAAGACCTCAATTTCAGTATGCCTATGCATAAGGGAGAAGTATTATGAAGAAAATTCTAACAACACCAATAAAAGATGAGGATTTAAAAGACATAAAAATCGGTGACATTATTTATCTTACAGGTACCATTGTGACTTGTCGTGATGTTGCACATAGGAGATTGATAGAAGAAAAAATGGCTTTACCTGTGGATTTGAAAGGCCTTGCTATTTTCCATGCAGGTCCTATTGTTAAAGATCATGGTGGAAATAACTATGAGATGATTTCTATTGGACCTACAACCAGTATGCGTATGGAGAAGTTTGAAAAGGAATTTATTGAAGAAACAGGCGTAAAACTAATAGTCGGAAAAGGCGGTATGGGGAAGAATACGGAAGCCGGATGTAAAATGCACAAAGCATTACATTTGGTTTACCCCGCAGGTAATGCGGTTTACGCGGCAAATAAAGTTGAAGTAATAGATTCAGTACATTGGACAGATTTAGGTATGCCTGAATCACTATGGGTGTGCAAAGTTAAAGAATTTGGACCTCTTATCGTTTCTATAGATACACAAGGAAATAATATTTTTGAAGAATATAAAGTTGAGTTTAATCTAATTAAAGAGGAACAGTACAAAAAAATAATTCCAGAAGTGAGATTTATAAAATAAAACTAAATTAAAGAAGGCGTGTTTCAGCTATTTGAAACACGCCCATTTTTTGCCACAATCAAACTTGTGGTAAAATCAGAATAAACATACAACATTATCTTGCTTTTAGAGGAAATAGAGGCACATTTTCTTTAGCCACATTTTTTAAGTAGGTAAGCTCATCTTCGGTAAGAGGTTGATCCAACTGATCGATGATTTTTACAGCCCATCTAAAGTGCTCGATGTCACCAGGTGGGATCACGATGTTTACACCACGCGAGAGTGTGTATCTCATCGCTAGATTTGCAAGATTATAGTCTTCTATAGGATGATACCAAGCCTTTGGATGCTTCACAGCGTCTGAAGGCTGTTTTTCTGTTTGTGCCATAGATTTAATACCGAGTATGCCCATGTTTTTCTCTTTTGCTTTTTCTAAAACATAGCTACCGTAATCGTTTTTAAGCAGTGAAACAAAGTTAAATGGAAACATAATGCTATCAAAATCATAGTAAGACATGAGCGCAAGTGCGGCTTCAGTGGAGTGTGCTGAAAATCCAATGTGTTTGATGTAGCCTTTTTCCTTTGCCTTTAAATACGTTTCAAAAGAGCCGTTTGGACCAAAGGTGCGCTCTACATCAGATAAGCTATAGACCGCATGTAATTGATAGAGATCAAAGTAATCCGTCTTTAATAGCTTTAGTGATTTTTCAAGAAGGGCTTGTGAGCCTGCTCTGGTTCTGTCTTCTGTTTTACAAGCGAGAAAAACATCCTTTCTTTTGCCTAACAGTGCAGGTCCAAGGCGTTCTTCAGCATTTGAATAAGTAGGTGCGACGTCGAAGTAGTTGACGCCAGCATCGATGGCTTCAGCCACATAATTATTGGCATCCACTTGCGTTTCATCAGAAACGATAACGCCACCAAATGCCACTCTCGACAGTTTTGCTCCAAATTTATCGATGGTTGTATAATGCATGTTTGCCTCCAAGATTAATTATTTTCTATCTCTCTCTATACCCAATATGACACTTCTAAAATCTTATGCCAATGAGGCTAAAAAACTTACCGACAACAAATACAGCAGAGTGAACGACAAAATATCCATAATATGGTAAAATTATTTATTATGTCGCCTCTTTTGTTGAAAGTGATAGTGAATATTCCAGTTGATTAGGATAATATAGATATAGAAGTGTCATAGTAGACTTTTATAAACTATTATAAATTATTATAAACCAACTCTGCACGACAAAGATAGAAATGGAGAAAAAATGACAAAACACACACTTTTAAAAAAATACTACGGCTATGAATCGTTTCGAGATCAACAAGAAGCGATCATACAGTCGATTTTGGAATATAAAGATACAGTTGTAATTATGCCGACAGGTGGTGGCAAATCCATCTGTTATCAAATTCCAGC
>DJWQ01000247.1 GCA_002441045.1 Firmicutes bacterium UBA6226
GTACCGACGTCTTTCCAGTAGCCTTCAAATTGGTAGGCATAAGTTTTCTTACCATCTGCCTTCATTTGTGGAATAATATCTTTGCCAAAGTCACCAGCTGACTCCGCTTTCTTTTCTTCTGCTATGAGGTAGGCCCGTAAAAGCTTCCAATTAAAAATATAAATTCCCATAGAAGCGAGGTTTGATCTTGCATGCTTTGGCTTTTCCTCAAATTCTGTAATGAAATTATCCGCATCGACATTTAAAATACCAAATCGCGAGGTTTCTTCCCAAGGTACTTGAATGACAGAAATGGTGATATCTGCTTTTTTTGCAATGTGGAAATCTAACATTTTTGAGTAATCCATTTTATAAATATGATCACCAGAAAGAATGAGCACGAACTCAGGATCAAGTTCATCGATAAAGCTGATGTTTTCGAAGATAGCATTAGAGGTACCTTTGTACCATCTGCCACCTTGCTCGTTGGTGTAAGGCGGTAGTATTCTAACACCACCAGAGCGTCTGTCTAAATCCCAAGCGCTACCGATACCGATGTGTGAGTTAAGCTGATAGGGCTTGTACTGAGTGAGTATACCAACGTCAAAAATATTAGAGTTGGAGCAGTTGCTAAGAGGGAAATCTATTATTCTGTATTTTCCTCCAAAAGGGACTGCAGGTTTTGCAACCTCTTTTGTTAAGAGTTTTAGTCTGGAGCCTTGACCTCCAGCTAAAAGCATAGCGATCATTTTTCCTTCTTTCATACATTAATCCTCCTTGTATTTGATAAACAAGCCTGAAAGGCCAGATAATTTGACTCTGATCGTGTATGGACGATTGAAGCTTTTTTCTTTGGAAGCGACATACAGATTTTGGGTTGAAGCTTCTGTATCGTGACCACCGTATTTGACGTCGTCCGTATTGAGGATGACTTCATATTTTCCTGGATGATTAACGCCAACAGGATGGGCGTTTCTTGGCACTGGAGTAAAGTTGAAAACGGCTATGATTTTACTGCCATCGGATGCAATTCTTTCAAATGAAATAACACTTTCGTCTTGGTTGTCTACCTCGATCCATTCATAGCCATCGTAAGTTGTATCTTGGTCGTATAAGCCTGATTCATTCAGATAGATCCAGTTTAGATCCTTAAGGAAGTTTTTGATGCCCTTATGTGAGTCATACTCAAGTAAATGCCAGTCTAAAGCTTTCCATTCGTTCCATTCGATAAACTGTCCAAATTCACTGCCCATGAAGAGTAGTTTTTTACCGGGATGCGCATACATATAACTGTAAAGCAGGCGCAAGTTTGCAAACTTCTCATTATAGTTTCCTGGCATTTTATCCAGTAGAGAATGCTTGCCGTGAACGACTTCATCATGTGAAAGTGGTAAAACGAAGTACTCAGAAAATGCATAGGTCATCGTAAAGGTCAATGCACGATGAAAGCCTTTTCGATACACAGGGTCGAGGGCCATATATTCAAGGATGTCGTTCATCCAACCCATGTTCCATTTGTAATTAAATCCCAAACCGCCTTCAGCGACTTTTCCGGAGACCTTTGCCCAAGACGTACTTTCTTCTGCCATCATCAGGACATCTGGATGAGTGTCGAAAACAGTGGTATTCATTTTCTTAATAAAATCAATGGCGTCAAGGTTTTCAAAGCCACCATACTTGTTTTTGAGTAACTTTCCACCAAAGTTGAGATAGAGCATATATGCGACTGCGTCAATTCTAATCCCATCAATATGGTATTTTTCAATCCAATAAAAGAGATTTGAAATTAAGAAGGACTGAACCTCTGGTTTGCCATAATCGAAGTTGATGGTTCCCCATTGATCGTTATGCGCACGATCGTACTCTGATGACTCAAAAGTAGGAGAGCCGTCAAAATAGTAAAGGCCATGTGCATCTTTGCAGTAGTGGCATGGTACCCAATCTAAGATGACGCCAATACCATGCTGATGACAGGTATCAATGAAGTACATAAAATCTTTTGGCGTGCCGTAGCGGCTCGTAGGCGCAAAGTATCCTGTGACCTGATAACCCCATGAGCCATCATAAGGATGCTCCATTATGGGCATGAGTTCTATGTGTGTAAAGTTCATCTCTTTAACATATGGAATGAGTTCTTCTGCGAGGTCGTGATAAGAGTATTGTGCACCATCGTGTTTTTTACGCCATGAGAGTAGATTTACTTCGTAAATGCTCATCGGCCTATGGTGGTGATCGGTATGACTTCTTTTATGTAGCCACCTAGAATCATGCCAGTCATAACCATTAAGGTCATAATATTTTGATGCGGTATGAGGTCTTTCCTCAGCATGAAATGCAAAGGGATCCGCTTTGTAAATGACTTGGTGTGAAGCTGTTGTAATTCTATATTTATAGCGATCATATGACTGAACATAGGGCACACAAATTTGCCATACACCACTGTCTGAGATGCGCTGCATCGGTAAGTCATAATCGTTCCAGTTGTTAAAGTCGCCCACCAAATGAACTTCTCTTGCATTTGGTGCCCAAACGATGAATCTGACAGCTTCTGTCTCAAAATGTTGAATGGCATGCGCACCGAAAAAATTGTAGCTCATTTTGTTAGTGCCTTCATGAAACAAATGAACATCGAGAGCACCCTCATTTAAATAAAAATAGCCTTTCTCCATAATTGTCTCCCTTAACTGTAGTTTCCGCATACTCAAACCTCCATTCATAGGATTTATATCCTAAATTACAAGGTTTCGTCGCTTTTTTTTAAAATATTGAGGTATTTTTGTGTTGCAATGGATTGTGGTTTGTTTTTATTGAGTAATATCCCAATCGCAATCGATGGAATTGGCTCTGAAATGTCGATTAAATGCAGCTCGCCTTTTTTGATATAAGGGGCTGCCATGCGCTTTGGTACAAACCCTATGCCCATGCCTGATAAAATAGCTTCTATTATAACGTCAAATGAACCAAACTCAAAAGCGGTGACGAGTTGCTCACCATGCTCTTGATAAAAACTCTCAAAGATCTTACGTGTCGTCGAATTTTTCTCCAGTGCCACCAAAGGAAGCTCTCTGATATCAGTTAAATGCTTGATGCCTTTAATGGGTTTTGAAGATACTAAAACATGATCCAGTCGATCGAGTGGGTGTAAGTCTAAATCATCATATGAAACTTCTGGAGAAATGTTAATGATGGCCAAGTCTAACTCTCCTTTTTCAAGTTTCTCTACAGATCTTGGTGAAGGACGATTGTTAATGGAGATTCTGACCTTTGGATACTTATCGTGAAAGCTTTTAATAGAATCGATTAAAAACAGACGAGTAATGGTATCGCTTGCACCTATAAAAATAGTTCCTTCATCAAGTGAGCGAATATTATCAATCGCTTTCTCGGCAGATAGGAAAAAGTGATAGGCTTTTTCAACGTGCTGGTAAAGGACATCGCCTTCATATGTCAGTGAGACGATGCGTCCCTGCCTGTAGAAGAGAGCAACCCCAAGCTGGGACTCTAAAGACTTGATGGCTTGACTGACTGCTGATTGTGTAACATGAAGTGTTTGAGCCGCTTTAGAAAAGTTGAGTGCCTTTGCAGCGCAGTAGAAAATTTTATAAAGTTCAAAATTAACCGATTGATGTTGCATATTGACCTCCCGGGTTAGTAATTACCCCTGCTGATTGTTATGTAAATTTAAATAAGTTCAGCTAATGTTATTATACCAAGATAATGTCTATTTACACAAATAGTTATTTGAGAATTCTGAAAAATTGTTTCGTTAATGTTTGGTTAAAATGTAATTAACAAACGTTTAATATATTTCTAACCTTATTTTAGTTAGATAAGTATTGAACTTCAAAACAAAAAGTGATATAGTTAACTTACAGAATAGTTAATGTTGTTAGTTTATCTCTCTTTCATTCCATTAGGAGGTTATTATGAATTACTTGAATATACAAACAGGCATCGATGGCAGAATTATTTTCTTACCAGTTCACGATGAAGAAAAACAAGCTAAATCAAGAAAAAACAAATAAGAATATGAAAAGCAAATAAGTTGATAGAAACGCATGCCGGGGGTTTGTTAGATGAAAGAAATTAGAAATTTATGGCTGACACTTTGTGGTAAAGGTGTCAGCCAATTGGGTTCAAAATTATTTGGATTTGCAATGAGTTATTATATTTTAAAACTAACTGGATCAGCTCAGAGTTTCGCAATTTCATTACTCATCACAACACTCCCTATCGTTTTACTTAGTCCGATAGCGGGTGCTATTGCAGATAAGATGAGTAGAAAGATCATCGTTGTTGGCGCAGATTTCATTAGCGGCATCGTGATGCTGATGTTCTTTTTCTTTATTCCCAAATCGGGCCTCAGTTTATGGATGATCTATTTAGCTGAACTTGTCCTTGCTGTACTATTTGTCTTCCTTAATAGTGCGTTTGGGGCATCCTATCCGAACATCGTATCAAGAAACAATTTGACAAAGATCAACGCATATTCGCAAAGCATGGACAGCATCTTATCGATATTATCTCCGATACTAGGAGGCATCATCTACGGTTTATTAGACATTAAACTCTTTTTCGTAATTAATGGTGTTTCATTTATACTATCTTCATTTAGCGAATGCTTTATTGATTTTAATATGTTTGCAGCCAGTAAAAAAGTTGCTTTGGTGAAAACGTCTATCGTGCAAAACCTTAAGGAAGGCTTTGGCTATGTCCTTAAGCAAAAGGCCTTTATGACGATTGCAATATATGCGCTTGTGATTAATTTTTTCCTTTCCGGATTTTCAATTATCCTTCCGGTAGATTTAATAACAACTCACGGCATATCACCTGAGGTTAATGGGTGGATTCAGGCGGCATTCCCGATCGGTGCAATTATCATGTCGATCATCGTAGGTAAAAAGAACATTCAGTTTTCACAACCGCTTTTTAGAAATGCGATGTTGTTGTTTAGTTTGTTACTTTTTAGTTTTGCTGTGCCCGTTTTACCTGGAATAAACTTTGGCATATTAGTTCCTGGTTATTATAGTCTTATGATGCTTGGACTTGCAATGGTTGTGATACTAGTAAACGTGCCACTTCAGGTACTTTTCCAAGTAACCATCGAAGATGAATATAGAGGTAGAGCGATGGGTGTGCTTGGCGCTATGTCTCAAGGGGTTATGCCAATTGCATATATTTTAACTGGCGTTTTAATGGATGTTGTTCCGAGTTATGCATTACTGTTGTTTGATGCTGCAGCACTTGGTATCATCGCTTTATCTGTGCAAAAAAATTCAGCACTAAAAGAGGTTGCCCTAACTGAAGGATAGTGTAATAATAGATTAGAATACTATTGTTAGGAGATCAATTATGGTAAAAAGCATACGTGTTAAAAGTTTGGATTTCGTTTTCTCGATCAACCGTCTACTTGGTGGTCATGAATTTAGAAAAGAAATTAAGAAAATTGGGGTCACGCCTTCTGAAGAAATTGAGGCGTTAATTGATGAACTGTCCTCAAATGTTTCTATGCGCGTATCTGAAGATTTGAAACTCCTTTTTAAAAAATACTATCTAGATAGCTTGATTTACAATTTGGCGGTGAAGCATCCTGATTTACCACC
>DJWQ01000049.1 GCA_002441045.1 Firmicutes bacterium UBA6226
CTTCTATTAGTAAAATGCTGTACAGCTCAGACAGATGTCCATTTGAAAAATTCGTTAGATCGCCAATCATGAGATTGCCTTTTACGTACCAATACGTTGGGAAGAAACTGGCAACTTTTAAAACACTCTCACCTAAAAATGCCTGTGGTACAAATACACCACTGATAAAGCAAGCGGATAATGTAACGATTCCAGCGATCGCTGAAAGCGCTTGCTTCCCTTTTACCAAGTTCCCAATCAGGAAGCTAAGTCCTAAAATGCTTAAGCCGAAGATAAACGAGTTTATCATAAAGTAGATGGTGTTAAGCTTAAAGACATTTCTAAAGTCCATCACAAAACTAACTAAAAGTAAGAGTATCCAAACGATTAATGCAAATACACCATTTGATGCAAGAAGCTGTAGACTGTTTGAATAGCCAGTTACAGGACTACAGGTATTTCTCATTTTAAGGTCTTTCCTGCCAAACACCAACATGATCGTCGCAACACCCATGATGACGATGTACATATATGAGTAGGCCATGTAGTTAAAGAAGAACGGCATGAGATCGCCTTCTATACCTTGCTTAGCTTGTTCAGCCATATGCACAACTGTGTCATTTGTTGCAAGAGCTGCCACTTTAGAAGCGAGATCCGCCTCAGATAGCTCAGGATAGCCTAGCTTTGTTGCAGATAGTAATCTTAGAAACTGATTGATATGGTTTTGTGCTTGAATGGTTTCTGGTGCGTCTGGGATGGTCATAACATCAAGCGGTACCATTTCACCCTTTTCAGAGATTTGACCAAAATCTGAAGGAATTCTAATGATCATATACACGGCTCTAAAATATAGGGCATCTTGTATGCTCTCTTCAGTATCTTCCAGCTCTACGATATTGGCAACCTCACTGAGGGAGCTAATGAAACTCTTCGTAAGCGGTGTCTCTGCTTCATTAAACACAGCGACGTTGATCTTGGTATCCGAAAAGTTCTCAGGGCCACCAGACAAGACTTCTATTCGAGTAGCGATAACAGAAACCATTATAAAAACCAACATATAAATTAAGAAGGTTGGGATATTCTTTTTCAGGATTTTCATAGATACTTTAAAGACTGGCATATTTTCGCCTCCTTATGATGAAGTACGTCGCCACACTAAATACAACGGTATAAGCCATAATACTCAATAAACTTGACCAGTAAGGCGCCATAGAATCATAATAGTAGATGCTATAAAGGGCATCTGATAAGAGATTGGCAGGGTTTAACTTTGCAACGATTGGTGCATTTTGCGCGATATAGTACTTTGTCTCAGCAATCATCATTCCCGCTAAAAACGCACCTGTCATAGAAACCAAAAGGACGACGCCTATTTTAATGCCTTCACTCTTCTTAAATATCGAAGATACAAATGCACCAAATGCAACGCCTAGCATACTGCCAAATAGGATTACTAACACAATATAGCCCAAGCTGTCACCAAACTGGATGCCAAGACCAAATATAATGTATAAAAGAAGAATCATCAAACCTGCAAAGTGAACGGTCATCGATGCAAAAGTCGATGCCATGAATAGCTTCATCTTGTGAATCGGTGGTAAATTCATACGCGCAGCGGTTGGCGAAAGGTTCGCTTGTATGCGATTGACTTCCTCAAGACCATATAGGCTGCCATAAAGGCACGACATAGCGATTAATCCGTAAAAGTAGATTTGCATCCCACTGATGTCTTTATCTGTAATTGGTAGCTGATTAAGAAAAACTTGATCCTGATTGAGCTTTGCAATCACAGCTTCTACGTTTTCGGGATGTGTCATATAGACACCCTCTATCAGCTTGGCACTTTGCTCGTATTGTTCTAAAAAGTTTTTAAGGATGCTCTGATTGAGTCCTGATTTAAAGACGACGAGTTCATTGGGTTCTCCTGGAATGATCGCACCTGATACGGCTTTATCATCGATGAGCTTAAGTGCACTCGCTCTGTCTGTAAAGGTAACCTCAAAGAGCGCATCCTCTCCCTGTGAAAGTGTCTGTAGCGTTTTAATCAACGCTTCCTGTGAAGGCGTCGCCACGTCCTCCACCACCGCTACTGGAATTGCACTAAAGGAAGTCGCTTGACCGATGCCACCCAGTGCTACTTTGAAAAAAGTCGCCAATATAATCGGAAAAAGAATCGTCCAAAACACCAATGTGCGTTCTCTCAATAAGGTTTTAATTCGATATTTATAGAGATGTAAAAACATAATTGCCTCCTAATCTCTCAGCTCTTTGCCAGTAATTTCAAGGAAAACGTCATTGAGTGTCGGTAGCTCAGAGTAGATTTTACCGTAGCTAAGTTGCTCGCGTTTTAAGGTTTCAAGCACATTTTCAAGGTTGTTTTTGCCACCTGCTGACCTTATGATGATTTGATTGCCAGAGGTCTCAACGCCGATGATGTTTGGTAAAGTTGTAATTGCTTCGATCTGGCTTGGCGTTGGATGATACGCTTCAACGGTGATCTTCTCGCCGACTGAAATCATGTTTTTAAGCTGTTCCTTCGTGCCAGTTGCCACCACTCTGCCCTTGTCGAGAATCATAATTCGCGTACAGATCTGCTCGACTTCTTCCATATAGTGCGAGGTATAGATAATGGTTGCGCCTCTTCTGTTGAGCTCTTGGATGCCCTCTAGGATTTTGTTTCTACTTTGTGGATCGACGGCAACCGTCGGTTCATCTAGTATGATGAGCTTTGGCTGATGTGCAATACCGCAAGCGATGTTTAGTCGTCTTAAAAGACCGCCACTGAGCTTTTTCGGATAAAACTTTTTATAGTCTTCGAGTCCGACGAAATCGATGGCTTCCTCTACAAGTGTTTTACGTTTAGCTTTGTCGCTGACGTAAAGGCCACAGAAGTAATCGATGTTTTCATAAACGGTTAATTCATCAAATACAGCGACGTTTTGAAGTACGATACCGATGTTGCGTTTTAAGTCGTAGGCTTCAGGTGTCATGGATTTCCCAAACAGCTCTATTTCGCCCTTGTCGTATTTGAGTAACGATAATAAACAGTTGATGGTCGTCGTTTTACCTGAGCCATTTGGGCCGAGTAAACCGAAGATTTCACCTTCTTTTACATCAAAGTTGAGATGGTCGATAGCGACCAAATCGCCATAGCGTTTAACCAGTTGATTGACTTTAACGATCATATTTGCCTCCTATAATATAATGGATTATTATTTATGAGTTGATTAGAATATTTTTACTTTTAGATTTATGTTTTTCATCAGTTTCTATTATTTGCTAGAATGTTGAAAGTTGACTAGATGAAACCTTTAAATCGTTTTTTCCTAGGTTACTTTTATTATAGCGATAAAATAGTAGGCTGTTCAGTGTCACCCATCATG
>DJWQ01000146.1 GCA_002441045.1 Firmicutes bacterium UBA6226
ACAAGAAATGGATACAACTTGATGAGGCTGATGACAACTTCTTTGGACATTACATCCAATCTGTACACTATATGGACGATGCATTTGGTAAATTTATTGAAGGGCTAAAAGAAGAAGGACTCTACGAAGATTCGATTATAGTGTTCTACGGTGATCACTTTGGAATAGGCATGGAGGATGAAATTGCTCTAGAGCGTATGGAGAATTTTTTAGGAGTTCCTTATACCTTTGAAGAAATGTTCAATATACCATTGGTATTTCACATACCTGGATCAGGGGTCTCGGTGACGAAGGACATCACTGGTGGGCAGATAGATTTATTACCAACCTTATTGAATTTACTTGGGATAAAAAATAATTATCTAACACTTGGTCAGGATTTGCTTAATTCAGAATCAGGGTTTGTAGCCAGTCAGACTTTTATGGAAAAAGGGTCTTTCATTGATGATGAAAAAGTATTTCAAATTGCAAGGGATGGTGTTTTCGAAAACTCAACCGCTTATACGCGAGACACACATGAACCAATTGATATCGCAAGCTGTAGAGAAGGATATGAGTATGCCATTAAAAGAATCAATTTGAGTAAAAAAATAACAGAGTCTGACTCTGTAATGGACATTGTTACAGAGCTGATGAATAAAAATAGTAAATATGAAATTGAATAAATATCGATAAACTTAAATGCTAAAAGGGCTGATGCATGGTATTCCATGTATCAGCCCTCATTTGTATTTTTTTATGCTTTTTTATCTTCAAGATTTTGATTTTTATCGTTGTTCTCGTTTTTATTATCTCTATTTTGTTTGTTACCAGGCTTTGTAAAATCAACTAAGTTTGTATCTGTTGCTTCGTTAATATTGACGTTGATTATGAGTTCTTCATTTGGATCTACAACACAATTACCTTTAAAGGTTGAGCCTTCTTTTGTGTTGAAGCTTTTTGCAATAATATCTCCAAGAAGTGAAGAGTTTTGGTGAATATTAATTTTACCTTTTACATGAACATTACCTTCACAACTGCCATAGATATCAGCATTAACGCTTGTGATATCGCCTTTGACAAAAGCATTTTCACTAATTATAACATTACCTAATGCAGTAATGTTGCCATAGATTTTACCATCGACTCGAATGCTACCTTCACTCTCGATATCTCCTCTTATAATAGAGTTTGGACCTATAATAATATCGAAGTTTACTTCCATTTCTTTTCTTTGAAACATTTCAGCCTCCTAATTAACTATTGGTTGAGTATCTTAAGTGGGTTTATTGGTGTACCGTTATATCGAATCTCAAAGTGTAAATGAGGTCCAGTTGTTCTTCCGGTTTTACCGATGGTAGCCACTTGTGTGCCTTTTGTAATTTCATCCCCCGGGCTATAAAGTAAGGTTTTACAATGTGCATAAACGGATTCATAGCCATACCCGTGATCGATGATCAGTACGTTACCAAAGTTACCGTCATAACCTGCAAATGTTACTATACCAGTACCAGCGGCGTAGATTGGTGTGCCAACCTTATTGCTGATATCGATACCGTTGTGAAGTGCTGTTCTTCCGGTTATAGGATCCTTTCTATATCCAAATGGTGAGCTATATGTCCCCTTAGCTGGATAATAGTCAGGTCGAGCATCTAAATAACTTAATTGCGATTCCATTGAATTAACGAGATCGTTATAGGCTTGTGTTTGCTCAGCTATAATAACAGAAATTTCATCATTGGTAATAAGGGCATTGATGTCCGATAACAAAACGTCATCAGCACTTAATTCTGCACTTTGTGATTGACTTGCGTCGAGCTCGCGATTAAACGATCGACTGATAGGTGCTTTAACATCTGAATTTGTTTCTTCGTTGAACAGGGCCACCAATTGAGTGACATAAGCCTGTGTTTGCTCCATTTCAGTTAATCTAGCAACTAAAAAGTCATTTGAGCTTTGAAGAGACTCCTTCAATTTTGTTATTTCTTCGGTCTTATTAGAGTTGATATTTTCAAGTAACGCTATTTTATCTTGAGTCATAAGTAAGTCTGTTGAGAGTTGTGTGTTTTCAGTGCTAAGCGATTGTGAAATATAGTTTGAAGTAATCGTATTGATCAGCAGTGTCACATTGACTAAGATTAACCCAACTAAAATGATAAAAGCGATTGCTATGTTAAACTTCCATTGCTTTATAGATTTTTCAGCGTTAGGTATGATCATTATAGTTACTTTATTACGCATAAAGTAATTTTTAATTTTTTCCATATTACCCCCGTTGTAATAAAAACTTAATATATTGTACCACAGTTTCTGATAAAAAAACAATGTTAAAGGAGAATTTAGTTTACCTAACTATATTTATTCTGTAAAATAGAATATAAGAGAAGACTATGGAGGTTTATAAATGAACGAAAGAACAATTAGAATAGAGGAAAACTTACGTAGAGTTTGCTATAAAATTAAGAAAAAAGGCAGAGAAATCTTAAATGATGTTGATATAACGCCACCACAATTTGAAGCATTACAATATCTAAGAAAACAAGACAATCTCACAATTGGTGAATTGAGCAGTCAGATGTATTTGGCTTGCAGTACAGTGACGGATCTTTTAGATCGTATGGAAAGAAATGAGCTTGTTAAACGAGTAAAAGACGAAAATGATAGAAGAATTGTGCGTATTGTTGTACTTCAAAAAGGGCATGATTTGATTAAGCTAGTGATGGACAACCGTGTTAATTATGTAGAAAGTATACTAACTGAGCTTGATGAAGAAACAATTGATGCTATCGACAGAGGTTTTGGTATCTTTAATGAAAGAGTAGAGCTATAGTGAATGTTTAAGATGAAGCTCTATTAGGCTTTTAGGATAATTTGTGTAGGAGGAATGTTC
>DJWQ01000035.1 GCA_002441045.1 Firmicutes bacterium UBA6226
TTGAGCTCTCATACTTTTCACTTTCCGATAAATCATAATTTTTATAAACTAGGTTCAAAAACTCTGAATTGTTGTAAAGTAAATTAAACTGACTAAGATCAAAGAAATCCTCTACCGTATCGATTCTACCTTCTGAAATCACGCCATAACGCGTCCCCTCGAAATTAAGTAAAATCCTGATGATTTTATTGATTTTATTTTTTAAAGCCATTTTCAAATCATCGTGTAGGATATAGGTTTCTTTAAACTCATATGGAATGTTCGCAGTTAAATCAGCGATGACATCAAGTGCCATTAAATAGTATTTTAATGCCTCATAAGTGTTGTTCTTATCGTAATACTCATTGCCTAATATATAGTAAACGCGCCATAAAAACTCTGCAGACTGCTCTTTAATTTGATCGAGAAGAGAAACGGTTCTCTCAATAGAATAATCAGAAAAACAAGCTTCTATAAAATCTCTTTTCAATCGCACCAATTTGGTATTATATCTTTTCATTAGTGCGTTGTCAATTTGAAGTAGCTTTTCAGCCTGTAGATAATCTCTCTCTACTATAATATCAATTAATAGCTCTAGAACGAACTCTCTAAGTAGCTTTGATTCAGCTGGGTTTTCGGTAATCTCAAAAAGAGTTTCTATCTCTGCAATAGGTAAAACACGCTTTGAAACGCCTTCACTCAATTGAGGGATTGCCTGGTGTTCTTTTCTATAGCTTAGTTTTAAATCTATAATTTTTAAACGATATTTTCTATAATCGTCTACAACATCATCTGCATTAAACTCATATCGCCACTGATTAACTTTCATAATGCTGTTCATGGTTAGGAAATATTCAAAGTGAAGTAAGTAAAAATCCAATTTGTCATAATCTCTATTTTGAATAATACCAATCTCATGCTCTAATCTAGCAATCAGTTTATGCGTCTTACCATATTGCTCATCTAAAAGCTTACCATGACATAAATTGAGGAGTGCCAATATGATCATGGTTTTGTCACCCACGGTTTCAGCCATTTGATAAGATTCATCAAAATACTTATTTGCCATCTCATAACGACCTTCAATGCGATAAGTCTCGCCAAGGTTGTTCAGATAAACAGGCAGGTTCATAAAATAGTTTTTTGAATTTGCCTTGGTATATGCTTTTCTAAAGTAATCACGCGCAACAATATAATCACCATATCCATCTAGATAGATGACGCCAAAGTTATTATAGGCTTTCACGATATTTTCGTCGTCTTCAATTTCTTTATGCAATTTTAAGCTTTCAGTAAAAGCTTCAATACTCTCGTCAAACTTGTTGTTATAAAGACTGTTGATTCCCTTCTCATTTTCGAAAACCGCATTGTGATAAGTTAATTGGTGCTTTTTACTTAATTCAAGACATTCTAGTGCAAGTTTTTCATGTGCTACAAGCTCGCCGCGACTGATTAAGCATCTAGAAATAATATAACCGGCTCTAAGCTCACCGTCGATATATTCAATACTCCGTGCTGATTCTTGTGCTTCTCTTGCGAGTTCCTCTGATCTTGTAATGTCATTTTTAAAATACAAGATATATGCATTTTCAATTTTCAGATCAATCAAACGCTCTTTTGCTTCTTCAGGAATGATTGTATAAGTGAACTCAACCTTTTCTATTGCACGCTCAAGTCGACCTGCTTTTATTAATAATTTTATTAGCTGAATCGCATAATCCACAACTTTAATATTATCATTTTGTTTCAAGTACAGTTCTAGTCCCTGCTCCATGAGATCAATTGCTTTATGAATGTTTGATTTGTCCATGTAAACTTTTGAAAAAGTCATACAATAATCTGCAGCTTTAGGAAGGTCCTCACTTGCAACAAGATAATCGATTAAGGACTCATTGATTTCTCCATGATCTGTAAACTTCTTTTCAAATAAACCGGATGCTTTTTGAGAAATTGCAATCACTTCTTCACTCGAAAGTGTGTCGTAAAAGGCTTTTCTCATTTCATTTGTGTGAAAGACGAAAACGTATTCAACGTCGCTGATTCTCTTATTTAAAATGTGTTTTTCTTCCATTTCATAGATAAAGTAATAGCCGAACTCTTCTTCTACATCAGCAAAATTAATTAATGTTTGCATACTAAATGAGCCCTTCAGTACTGATAACTTTCTAAGGACTTCATAATGCTCTCTTTTTATACTATTGATAATAGTATCGAAATCTTCCTTCTTCTGATCCACATAGTCAAAGGTAAAGCTATCATCCACTTCATCAAAATTCCAAACCATTCTTTGATCGTCAAAATAGATAACATTGTCATACCAAAGACGTTTTACAAGTCTTTTAGTAACACTCGCTTTCCCCTGATTTTCAAGCATTAAGCGGTGTGTCAACTTATATGGAATATAATTTAGGCCAAGCAAAGCCTTTACCATTTGACCGGTCTCTTCTAGATTGAGTGAAGACAGTTTAAAATGGGTGATTACCTCATCGTACTTTTTAAACGATGTATCTTCTTCTGAAGTTGCTGCAATAACGAAGTAATTGCTCGTCCCCTTATATTCAAAGAGCATTTCATAAAAGGTACGTTCTACTTTGCTAATCTTATCAAAATCATCTATTAAAAAAAGGAAAAACTTGTTGCTGGTATAATCGATAAAGAAATTAAACACTCGATTTAAAATTCGTAGATACTGATTCTTTATATCAATGCTTTTAACGTCTTTAATATTCCATTGGACTGCCAACTCAGGCACAAGACAAACAAGCTCTTGACCATATTTCTGAATGAGCATAGGAGAGACGTCGTCTTGCGCAGAAATGTGCCTTATAAGAGCTTTAGTTGTATAGAATACATCTGAATAATCCGTAGGTCTTAATTGAATATAATTATAACGACTAAACTTAGAGATGTAGAAGATTTCATTTAGGACTCTCGTTTTACCGCTTCCCATCTCGCCTTGAATCATAATGCCATGCTGATTTAAGGCTTTTCTACTTTTTAAACTTAAAAGGCGTTTTACATCCTTTATCAATGAATCTCTAC
>DJWQ01000126.1 GCA_002441045.1 Firmicutes bacterium UBA6226
AGAATGTATTCCGCTTTTAATGTTGCGGCAGATCATGTCATCGTAAAAAAAGTTGAAAAGGCTTGTGAGATCGTAGGGGTTAAACCTTTCACCGCAGCTTCAGGTGGCGGTAGTGATACCAACATTTTAAATGCAAATGGTATTACAGCGGTAAATCTTGGCATCGGTGAGAGAAAGCCACACACATTAGAAGAGCATCTTCATATCGTGGATTTAGTGAATGCGGCAAAAATCGTAATGGAGATTATTAATCAATATAAGTAGTTCATAATAAAAGCAGTATATAAAACAAAGCGTATAAAATTAACTACTCCAGTTCCGGTCAGTAAACTGAAGGAACTTCCATAGTTAATTTTATACGCTTTTTATATATGATACATTGTGATTAATTAGAGCAATCCTTATATCGAATAAAGTCACAGTTGATTTAGTGCATTTTTTTAATCTTTAGATATTTCTATTTTAGGGAGATCGAGGACGCCTGATTTCGCTACGGTTGTGTCAGTACATTGGTTGGTGTTGAAACAGCAGGGCCGTCTAGAGCCGTGATTCATTTTTGAGAAGGCGATGCCAATTCTTTTTTTTCTCGTTTCTGGATTATTTGTGCTTCGAATCCATCTGATCCATTCCCACCTTGCTTTGACGGTTAATGTTCCCCAAAATGCCATGAGTCCTTCATTGATTAGCATGGTTTCCACATCTTCAGGCATAGGTGGTTCAAACCCATCTTTAGAAATTGAAAATACAACATCTACAAGGTCGCCTGCTTTAAATTTAGTCATATCCAAATTTGTGTCATATAGTTTATAGAAATGCCCACCATTACCATCGGGCTCAAAGGGGAAATTAACAAACGTTTGATTGATTGTACCCATGGCAAGTATCAAGCCTCTTGTTGGAAGCTGCTCGCTAATTTCCTGTGGTAGCTTTATAATTAACCAATCATTTATTTGTTGGAGGCTACTTTTAAATTTAATGTTCGTCATAGTTTCTCCTTTTGATGATGTGATATAATTTATATACCCAAAAACACGAATTTGATAGATTGTGATAATTATTTGAATGATGTAGTGTATATAAGAGCATTTGGAAACTTGAAGGAGCGATATATGTTTAATGATGTAGCACTTAAGATAAAAAAGAAGAATCAGATATTATTCAACTTCGAAAGTGAGTGTTTACAAGAATTAATTTTGGAATTTCAAACCCTAGATAGAATTGGAGCAATTCTGTGGGCGTTTGAGGAAGTGGAAATTATTATAGATCAATTGCAGCCAAAGTATCCGGAATATAATGAAATAACAGAAGTGCTTAAACTGGCAAGTTTATGGGCACATGGTGAAATTAAGATGCCTCAAGCGAAGAAGGGGATATTGTCCTGCCATGCGCTTGCAAAAAAAATGGATGATCCTATAGACATTGCACTTGTGCATGCCATTGGTCAGGGTTGCTCTACCGTACATGTTAAAAATCATGCGATGGGTATTGTATTTTACGCCTTAACCGCAATCGTCATAGAACAGCATTACGACGCGTATACTTCAGCTGTTTTGGGCCAAATTGATGCCTATAAACGCCATATGGTTTATTGGAAAGAAAACGTAGCGTTAAAATCAGCAACAGAAAAATGGGCGTCATTTTTGAGGCGTTAATAAAAATGATAAATTAGATTTAAATTAGAAAAATGAGCAGAGCCACCACAATTGTAAATGATTATTAATATCATTTACAATTGTGGTGGCTTTTGTTATGATGTATAACATAAAGTACAAAAAGAGGTGGCTTGTGGAACAGGTTAAGCGAGCTTATACAAACCATTCAGAGGGTAGGGCACATGCGAAATTGATTCTGGGTGGTGAACACAGTGTGGTATACGGAACACCCGCTGTTGTTCTACCAGTACCATTAAGCGTTATAGCAAAAGTAGCTAAAAATGATGATAATGATTATACATGGGTCCGTTCTAAGCTGGTAGTTGGGAATGATCGTGAACCATCAAGTTTGTTGGATGGGTATTTTAGAATGGTTCGACTGATTCAAGACATATGTTATATTCCTATATCGGAAAGGGCTTTAAACATAGAAATACTGTCTGATATACCCGTTCGTTCTGGACTAGGTTCGAGTGCAGCAGTTGCCAACGCTATTGCAACTGCTGTGCTTAAATTTTATAAAGGTAATGTCCCAAAAGACACGCTTTATCAAGCGGTTCATCTCGCTGAATGTTATGCGCATGGGAACCCAAGTGGAATGGATATGATTGCAACTTCAGAAAATGCACCTATTGTATTTAAGAGAAACTTAGCGAATCCCAATCATCCGTTTCAGTTCAAAAAGGTACCTATTGCTGGTACTTATTATTTTGTTACAGGGCTAACTGGAATTGAAGTAATGACCAAAACGGTAGTAGAGAAATTTGCACAAAGGCTTAATCAAAATAGACAACACGATTGTTTTTATGGACTTAATGATTTTGATGATGCGGTTAGTAAGATGCTCGCTGCATTAAAGTTTGGCAATTTAAAAGCACTGGGTGAAGCTATGTGTGAAAACCATCAATTGCTAATGCAATACGGCGTGAGCTCTCCTGCACTTGATCACTTAGTCTCTACATCGATCAGTTCAGGTGCGCTAGGCGCGAAACTGACAGGGAAAGGTATAGGTGGTGCAATGATTGCATTATGTGACACGTTAGAAGTTGCTAATACTGTTAAACTATCTCTTCTCAATCAAGGCGCAAATAGGAGCTATGGGTTTTCTATTTCAAAAAATGAAATTGTAGAGTTCTAGAGCTATATGAGGATATGCATATGATAAAACACTCAAAAGCGAGAGCAAACACAAATATTGCTCTCATAAAATACTGGGGCAAAAGAGATGAAGCGCTTTTACTCCCTATGAATAGCAGTCTCTCTATGACGTTAGATCGCTATTATACTGACACAGAGGTTACTGTTGATCCTCTTTTAAGTAACGACCAGATATTAATCAATCAAAATAAGATCGACGTCGTTTCACATCAAAATTTAGTAAAATTTCTAAATCTTATAAGAGAGATAAGTGGTAAGCCATATTTTGCTAAGGTGGCATCGATCAATTATGTGCCAACTGCAGCGGGCTTTGCTTCCTCGGCATCTGGGTATGCAGCACTTGCACTGGCCGCTTCAACTGCTTATGGTCTAAACATGACGCCAAAAGAGCTTTCGATTCTTGCAAGAAGAGGATCTGGATCTGCTTCTCGATCCATATTTGGTGGATTTGTGCTTTGGCATCGTGGACAACTTTTAAATGGAGAAGATAGCTATAGTGAGTCTCTTGTAGATGAGGTATATGAGTGGCCAATTGAAGTTATATCTGCTGTAGTTTCAACCGATAAAAAGTCAATATCAAGTCGAACGGGAATGAAGCAAACTCTTGAAACCTCGCCTTTGTATAAAGGCTGGCTCGATTCTGTAGACGGCGATATTATGCGGGCGATTCATGCAATTAAAGCAAAGGATTTTACAAGCTTAGGAGAAGTGGTTGAACACAATGCACTTAAAATGCATGCGACAATGATGAGTGCATGGCCAAGTATCATTTACTTTACAAATGGTACATTAGAAATCATCAACAGGGTACAAAGTATGAGACGAGAAGGCATCGAAGCTTATTTTACGATAGATGCGGGACCAAATGTCAAAATC